>JAUVTI010000054.1 GCA_030601605.1 Gemmatimonadales bacterium | reverse complement strand
CCGCCGCGAGGTCGGAGCCCTGGCGGAGCCAACCGCGGCGCCGGACTGGATCGCGGCCGGGTCGGAGGCGGTCGAGGCAATTGGCTTCGCGCTGTGTGAGTCGGTGCGGGCGGTTACCGGCAGGCCGACGGCGGTCGTCGTGCGCGATCCCTCGGTGCCGTTGTGCGCGGTGGTGGCGGTCTCCCACACGGCGGACCGCAGGCTGTTGGGGCTGCCGGTGATGACAGAGTCGGCAGCCGGCCGCGCCTGCGCGGGCGACATTCCCGTTGCGGGCGGTTCCCCCGCCGAGCTGTTCGGCAGCGCCCGGGACGACCGGCGTCGCCGCACTGAGGTCGGCCTGGCGTTCCCCCTCCGGGATGGACCCGAGGGAGTGGGCGCCCTCGTGGTGTTCGGCCCGGCCGATACGCTTGACCCGGCGGTCAGGGAGCGGGTCATGGGCTACGCGGTGGACGCGGGGCCCCGGCTCTCGAACGCAGTCCACGTGAGGGTGGCCGAGAACCGGGCCATGACGGACGAGCTGACCAGGTTGCCCAACCGCCGGGCGCTGGACCGGGCTCTGGCGGGTTGGGGGGACGATCAGCCGGGCGCGCTGCTCTGCGTGGACATCGACCTGTTCAAGAAAGTGAACGACGATCTGGGGCACGCGGCGGGAGACGCCGCCCTCAAGCACATCGCCCGCATCTTCCGCCAGGCGCTGCGGGAGGGCGACGTGGCGGCCCGCATGGGCGGCGAGGAGTTCGCCATCTGGCTGCCCCACACGCCGTTGGCGCACGCCGTCGACGTGGCCGAGCGGATCAGGAAGTCCGTGGAGGCAGCGGTGATGCACTGGGCTGGATCGGACGTCAAGATGACCTGTTCGGTGGGAGTGAGCGCCATCCCCGATACGGTGACCCGGGTGGCCAATCTGTTCCCGACGGCCGATTCGGCCCTCTACCAGGCGAAGTCCAGGGGCCGCAATCGCGTCGAGACCGCCAAAGGGACGGGCAGCCAGGCCTCAGGCTGAGCTGGCGGTCCGCGGCTTGCCCATAAGTCGGTATCACGGCTATCTTTAGATATACTGCGAAAGGGGGCGACTGGCTTCGACGGGTCTAGTGAAGATTCTGCTGCGTGTCCAGGACCCCGGTGCCCTGGCTAAAAACACTGGGAAAACACACAATTGCCAACACTGACTTGGCTCTGGCTGCGTAAGCACTGCGCTTAACGCACCTGCCCGCGTTGCAGCTCGCCTGAGGCGGCGCGCGGGTATCGTAAAATCGGGCTGGCGCGGCGTGCGGCGTCTCCGCGACGCGCGAGATTTGAAGGGATGCTTGTCCGCCGATTTGGCTGGCCGAGCGCCAGTCGGCGGCGACCTCCAGTGCGGCCTACGCACGTAGAAGCGGTTTTGGATCGAGGCTCGGACCGGGGTTCGATTCCCCGCGCCTCCATACTGCCGGATTGGCTCCACAGAGCGTCTCTGTGGGGCCTTTTCTATCCATGTGGAAACCTGCAAAGATACGGCTTGAACCCTGTGTGTTGGGTCAGGCGTCGTGCAGTAATCAGTTATATGACAATGGGTTGCGATCGTCTCATAAAGTGACTTGTGACGTTTGCGTGAACGGGCTGGAGGTGTGCCGCAGAATGTGGAAACCCGCGTGGGGAGGGGTCCGGCGTGCTCAAATCGCGAGCCTCATCGGAGCACAATCCGGCGGCCCCGGCTGCCGGGCGCTAGGCCTCCGCGAGGGCTGCCTGAGCGGCAGCCAGCCGCGCGATGGGGACCCGGAACGGCGAGCAGGAGACGTAGTTGAGACCCACGCGATGACAGAAGGCTACGGAGCGGGGGTCGCCGCCATGCTCCCCGCAGATCCCGATCTTGAGTCCTGGCTTGGTCGCCCTGCCACCATCCACCGCCGCCTGGACGAGCTGGCCGACCCCGACCTGGTCCAGCGTCTGGAACGGGTCGTCGCTGAGGATCCCCATTTCGATGTACAGCGGCAGAAAGCGTCCCGCATCGTCGCGTGAGATCCCAAGGGTCGTCTGCGTGAGGTCATTGGTGCCGAAGGAGAAGAACTCGGCCACCTCTGCGATCTCGCCGGCAGTCAAGCAGGCCCGCGGGATCTCGATCATCGTGCCCACCAGGTACTCCACCCGGCGGCCCCGTTCCTCGAACACCCGCTCGGCCACGGCCCGAACCAACTGGGTCTGATGCCTGAGCTCCGCCACGTTCCCCACGAGCGGGATCATGATCTCGGGGTGCACTTCCACGCCCTCGGCCGCCACGTCGCAGGCGGCCTCCAGGATCGCGCGGGCCTGCATCTCGGTGATCTCGGGGTAGGCGATGCCGAGGCGGCAGCCACGGTGCCCGAGCATCGGGTTGGCCTCCGAGAGGGAATCCACCGCGCGGCCCAGCTGCTCCACCAACAGGCCCGCCGAACGGGCGAGGTCGGCGATCTCCGCATCCTCGTGCGGTAGGAACTCGTGCAGGGGCGGGTCCAGCGTGCGAATCGTAACCGGGTAGCCGTCCATCGCCCGGAAAATCCCCTCGAAGTCCCCGCGCTGCATCGGAAGCAGCTTGGCCAGCGCCGCGCGCCGCTCGTCCAGCGATTCCGCGAGGATCATCTCGCGCATCGCTAGGATGCGGTCACTCTCGAAGAACATGTGCTCGGTGCGGCACAGCCCGATCCCCTCCGCCCCGAACTCCCGCGCGCGCTGGGCGTCGTGAGGCGTGTCGGCATTGGTGCGCACCCTCAGTCGGCGGAAGTCATCGGCCCACCCCATGAGCCGCACGAAGTCCTCGCCGGGTGTGGGCTGGACCAAAGGCGTCCTTCCCAGGATCACCCGCCCGGTGCTCCCGTCGAGTGTGAGCCAGTCACCCTCACGCACGGTCGAGCCGTTCACCTGGAAGGCGCGGGCTACCTCGTCTACCTGGAGCGCCCTGGCGCCCGCCACGCAGCACTTGCCCATTCCCCGCGCCACCACCGCGGCGTGGCTGGTCATCCCGCCCCGGGCGGTGAGAATCCCCTGGGCCACCGCCATGCCGTGAAAGTCGTCGGGGCTGGTCTCCCGCCGCACCAGCACGATCTGCTCCCCGGCGCCGGCCCGCTCGGCCGCCCGGTCCGCGTCGAACACCGCCTGTCCCACGGCCGCTCCCGGTGACGCCGGCAGCCCGGTTGTGAGCACCGTAACCTCGGCATCGGGATCCACCGTCGGGTGGAGCAGCCGGTCCAGCTGGTGCGGATCCACTCGCATGACTGCCGTGCGCTCGTCGATCAGGCCCTCGTCCGCCATGTCCACCGCCATCTTCACGGCGGCCCTGGCCGTCCGCTTCCCGGTGCGGGTCTGGAGCAGGTACAGCGCCCCGCGCTCCACCGTGAACTCGACGTCCTGCATGTCCCGGTCGTGCTGCTCCAGGGTGGCGCCTCTCCGTTCGCCCTCGGCGTGCAGCTCGGGCCGCCACTCGGCCATCTTCGCGATCGGCTCGGGATCGCGGATTCCGGCCACCACGTCCTCTCCCTGAGCGTTCGTTAGGAACTCGCCGAAGGTCTCCTTCTCGCCCGTGGACGGGTTGCGCGTGAAGGCGACTCCGGTGCCGGAGTCCTCGCCCACGTTGCCGAACACCATCGCCTGTACGTTCACCGCTGTCCCCATGTCGTCAGGGATGCGATGCACGCGGCGGTAGTCGACGGCGCGGCGGCCGTTCCAGCTGCGGAACACGGCCTCGATTGCGCCCCACAGCTGCTCCCAGGGGTCATCGGGGAAGGGATGCCCCGCTTCGCGCTCGACTATCTGCTTGAAGGTGGCGACCAGCGATTTGAGGTCGTCGGTCGTGAGCTCGGTGTCGCGCTCGACGCCGCGCTCGCGCTTGAGCGCCTCCAGTGCCTGCTCGAACGGATCGCCCGTCGCTCCCGCCACGCCGTATACCACGTCGCCATACATCTGGACCAACCGGCGGTAGGAGTCATACACAAAGCGCGGATTGTCCGCCTCTTCGGCGAGTGCCCGGGCGCTCTCGTCGTTGAGCCCGAGGTTGAGGATCGTCTCCATCATGCCAGGCATCGAGAACTTCCCGCCCGAGCGCACCGAGACCAGCAACGGCCGCTCGGCGTCGCCGAAGCGACGCTCCATCAGCTTCTCCACGCTCTGCATCGCTGCCTCCACCTCGGCCTTCAGGCCGGAGGGGAGCTCGCTTCGAGCGAGGTACTCGATGCACACGTTGGTGGGGATCGTAAAGCCGGGAGGGACGCGGATGCCGAGGTTGGTCATCTCGGCGAGGTTGGCGCCCTTGCCGCCGAGCAGGTCCTTCATTCCTGCGTGCCCGGCGGCCTTCCCGCCGCCGAACGGATAGACGTCCGTCATTGTGTCTCTCCGACCGGGTCTAAGCGTTCTACATACTGCGGACCGGGTGTGAAGTTGCTATGAAGATTCAATCAATCAGCGCTGGCTCTTTGGAGCTCCTCGAGCGCCCGGGGACGGGCGTAGGGTAGTCGCCCGAGAAGCACGCGTGGCAGAAACGCGCGGGGTCCCCGCCGGCCGCCTCGAGGGTGCCCTCGAGGGATAGGTATCCCAGCGAGTCGACGGTGAGGTGGTCGCGGATCTCGTCCACCGATTGGTTGGCCGCGATGAGCTCATCCCAGGTGGGCGTGTCGATCCCGTACAAGCACGGCCCGGTGATGGGCGGCGACGCGATGCGCATATGCACCTCACGCGCGCCGGCCTGCCGGATCATTTGGATCAGCAGCTTGGATGTCGTGCCGCGAACGATCGAGTCGTCCACGACGACGACCTTCTGCCCCTCGATGACATGGCGCACGGTGTTGAACTTGATGCGCACCTTGGCCATGCGGTCCGTCTGGCCGGGGTCGATGAACGTGCGACCCACGTAGTGATTCCGGATCAGGCCGTGCTCCAGGGGGAGCCCGCTCTCCTCGGCGAACCCGAGCGCCATCGCGTTGGAGGAGTCGGGCACCGAGAACACGCAGTCGGCGCCCGGAGCCGGATGCTCCCGAGCCAGCTGCCGCCCCAACTCGCGGCGCACCCGGTCCACCGACTCACCGAACACGATACTGTCGGGACGCGAGAAGTATATCAGCTCGAACACGCAGCGCCGGTGCCGCTTGGGCGCCAGGTCGGGGAGATCGATGACCTCTCCGTCCTCGATCTTGAGCCACTGGCCCGGCTGTATCTCCCGCACCAGCGTGGCCCCGACGATGTCGAGGGCGCAGGTCTCCGAGCCCAGCACCCATCCGTCACCCAGCTTGCCCATCACCAGCGGCCGGAAGCCGCGGGGGTCTACGATCGCGTAGAGGGTCTTTCCCACGCTGAGCAGCAAGGTGTAGGCGCCCTCGGCCCGCTCGAGGGCGTCGAGGAGCTGGTCCTCCACGTTGCGCGCGTCAGAGCGCGCGATCAGGTGGATCAGCGCCTCGGAATCCGACGTCGACTGGAAGATCGATCCCTTCCGGACGAGGTCGTCACGCAGCTCGCGGGCGTTGGTGAGGTTGCCGTTGTGGGCCAGGACCAGCGGGCCGGCGTGGTAGTTGACCACCGCAGGCTGAGCATTGGCCAGCACCGAGCTTCCGGCGGTGGAGTAGCGGGTGTGCCCGATGGCCAGAGAGCCCGGGAGGTCGCGCAGGGTATCGGGCGAGAAGATCTCCGAGACGAGCCCCATCTCGCGCCGGGCGTGCGTGGCTCCCGCTTCGTCGATGCTGACGATCCCAGCCGATTCCTGGCCGCGGTGCTGCAACGAGTAGAGGCCGAGGTACGTGAGCTCGGCCGCGTTCTGGAGTCCGGTGACGCCGAAGATCCCGCACATGGCTAGACGACCGGGGGCATCCGCCGCGAGCGGCGATGCGATGGGAGGAGAGGCGGGAGGCCGGGAGTCAGGAACATCGCGGGCGCCGGGGCCTCAGCTGCTGCCGACGCCACGCATGATCGACTTGAAGATGTTGATGACCCCCGCGCCTTCACGCCGCAAGAGGTCCTCGGCCTCCCCGGCATCCAGCCACATACCCTTGCACTCCGGGCAGTTGTCGACCTGGATGCCGTGGTACTCCTCGGTTACGAGATCGGCCCCGCACTTGGGGCACTTCATGTAATGGGCCCGGCGCGAGACCTGGAGGCTCTCGCGCTGGGCGCGCTCGCGGCCGGCCTTGATCAGGTCGGACGACTGCTTGGCGAAGTACTCGTCCTCTTTCCGGCTGGGCTTGTCCGTCATCAGCTGACTCCGGCGTCTCCTCCCTCGGTGCCCGGCGGCGTGAACTCCGCCTGGCGGTCCGGGGGCGACGACGAGATTCCGCCGTATGTGTGTCCCAGGCCGCGCACGATGGCGTCCATGACCTGGTCGCCTTCGAGGAACACAACGTCGAAGGTGCCGCAGGTGACCTCGCAGCCGTTGCGATAGTACAGGTACGTCCGGTTGGCGGAACTGCGCTCCGTGACCGGCTCGCCCCAAACTGCGATCACTTCCATGCGGGTCATGCCGGGCAGCACGGTGCCCGTGTCGACCGGGAACCAGGGCTCATCCACCATCACCCGCGACGCCGTCTGAGGCCGCGGCAGAACTGCGGGCTCCGGCTCCGGCGCAAACGCCGTGGTGTCGAGCGTCTCGGACCCCGCCAGGGCCGTCGCATCCCCGGTCATCGGGGCCTGCGCGGTATCCACGGCGGCCGTCTCGTCGCCTCCGCCTCCGATGAACGGCAGGGAGGACAATCGGTCGCAGCCGGTAGCAGCGATGCCGAGCGCTACGACTGCCAGGACAGGCCATTTCATCGCGTTCCTCCTCAGAAGGCCTCTACGAAGATTCAAAGATAGCAACTTCGTAAACCCCATCACATACCCCGCTTGCGGCGGTGCCGTCCGAGCTCGCCGTCACGCACCAGGAAGGGGACGTCGTCCGCCGATTCGCTCTCGTCCTCATCGGGCTCCTCGCCCCGCTCCTGGATCCCAACGACGGCGGATCGGACCATGCCGTACGCCAGGTACGTGATGCCGAGCGGGAAGAAGAAGATGTCGCGGCTCCAGATCGCGAAACCGATGAGGGTCAGGTGAACTATCAGTCCCAGCCGCCCGCGCCGCGTCCGAACGCCGATGCGCGGCACCTTGGCGTACTGGATGTTGCTGACCATCGCGAGGCCGAGCGCGATCACCAGGAAGATCAGGATCTGGGTCCACGGCGCTGCAGCGAGCTGGGTCTGGTAGAACTGGGTCTGCGTGAACGGGTAGTAGGTGGCCAGCGTCATCCCCGCCGCAGTGGTGGGGAGGCCCGTGAACGCGTTCCTGGGTTCGTCGCCCGACTGAAGGTTGTAGCGCGCGAGCCGCAGCGCGACACAGACGACGAAGACGTACAGGAACACCCACGCGAAGGGCCCCTGCGCACTGAAGTGCAGGAAGTACAGCAGCACGGCCGGCGCCAGGCCGAAGCTCACGATGTCCACCAGCGAGTCGAGCTCGCCGCCGAACCGGGTGCCGGTCTTGGACACCCTGGCCAACAGGCCGTCCAGCATGTCCAGGACCCCGGCGATCACGATCCACCAGCTGGCGAGGTAGAACTCGCCCTGCGCTGCCAGCACCATGGACCAGAAGCCGAAGAACAGGTTGGCCAGCGTGAACAGGCTGGGGACGACTATGATCGCGCGTCTCACCCTGCGCCGCCGCCGCGGGCCACGCGTCACGAGGGCCACTCCGCCAGCACCGTGACACCTGCGGTCGTGTGGTCACCGGGCTGCACGGCCACCGTGGTTCCGGGCGGGACGAACGTGTCCACCCGCGAGCCGAAGCGAATGAGCCCCAGCCGCTCGCCCTGACGCACCGTGTCGCCCACCTGCGCGTCTGTGACGATGCGCCGGGCCACGAGCCCCGCAATCTGACGGACCATCAGCGCCCCGCGCCTGGACCGGATGCCGATAGACATCTGCTCGTTGTCCTCGCTCGCTTTCTCCAGTGTCGCGTTGACGAACTTCCCCGCGCGGTAGTTCCGGTACTCGACCGTGCCGTCGACCGGATGCCGGTTGACGTGAACGTTGAAGACGTTCATGAACACCGACACCCTGGTGGCCGGCCCACGCAGGAACTCCGGCTCTTCCACCTCGACCACTGATACGACCTTACCGTCCGCCGGCGCCACCACGAGGCGGTCTCCCCGGGGGCCGCTCCGCTCCGGGTCCCGAAAGAACCAGGGGACCCACAGCGCCACCGGGAGCCAGCACAGCGCCGGCCAGAGCCACGCTCCACCGAGCCAGGCCGCCAGCGCCAGCAACAGCGCCAGGATGCCGAGGCCCCCCGCCATGAAGGGGAGGCCCTCCGGCGCCACCCTCACAGATCGGCCGGCAGCGCCTCGCCGGTGATCCGAAGGTATGCGTCCTGGTACCGGGTGCTTGTGGCCTGGATCACTTCCGGCGGCAGCGCTGGCGGCGGCGGGTTGCCGTCCCAATCGCCGCGTTGGCGGTACTCGTCCAGGAAATCGCGCAGCGGCTGCTTGTCGAAGCTCGGCTGGCTGCGTCCCGGCTCGTAGCGATCGGCGGGCCAGAAGCGGGAGGAGTCGGGGGTCAGGATCTCGTCGATGACGAGGAGCTCGCCGCTGCTGGTGTGCCCGAACTCGAACTTCGTGTCGGCGATGATGACCCCCCGCTCGATGCTCCGCCCGGCCGCGGTCGTGTACAGCTCGAGGCTGACCTGCTTGAGTCGCTCGGCCAGCTCCGGCCCGAGAGCAGCGCTCATCGCTGCGAACGTGATGTTCTCGTCGTGCCCGCTCTCGGCCTTCGTGGCCGGCGAGAAGATGGGCGGCTCGAGCTTGGAGCTCTCCACGAGCCCCTCCGGGAGCGGCTCGCCCGCCAGCGTCCCCGACTCGCGGTACTCCTTCCACGCCGATCCGGCAACGTACCCGCGCACGACGCACTCGAACGGCACGGGAGTCGTGCGCCGGGCCAGCGTCGTCCGGCCGGCGATGGCGTCCCTGTGGTCGGCCAGTGCAGGGACGCGCTCCATGATGTCGTCCGTGTCCGCCGAGATGAAGTGGCTCGGCGTGACCGCGGCGAGCTCCCTGAACCAGTAGGCGCTGCTCTGCGTGAGCACGGCACCCTTGCCGGGTATCGGCTCGTCCATCACGACGTCGAACGCGCTCACGCGGTCGCTCGCCACGAGAAGCAGCGTGTCGCCGTCGACCGCATAGACCTCGCGGACCTTGCCGCGGCGGATGAGAGGGAGCGGCAGGGCGCTCTCTGTGAGGGGTACGGAGCTCATACGTTGACCGTGGCCTCGTCGGTGACCTCGTAGGAAGCGAGCGACGCGAGGAGCTGGGCGACCGGTCCCTCGAGGAACTCGGTTACCTGCTGCGGCGCCCGGCCTATGTAGCGAACAGGGTTCATCTCGGCCTTGAGCTGCTCTGTCGAGAGGGCGGCAAAGGCCTCGTCACCGGCCAGCCGCTCCAGGAGATCGTTCGGCGCTCCCTCGGCGACCGCCGCGCTCACCTCCCGGCTGTGCTGGCGCATTACCTCGTGCAGCGCCTGTCGATCGCCCCCCGCCTCCACGCCCAGCATGAGCCAGCGCTCGATGGCCATGAACGGCATGACGCGCTCCACATTGCGCCGGATCGTGGCTTCGCTGTACTCGAGGCCGGCGCTAACGTTGGTGCACAGCACGAGCACCGCGTCCGCAGCGAGGAAGCCGTCCGACAGGGCCAGGCGCCGGATCGCGGAGTCGTCGAGCGTGCGCTCCAGCCACTGGGTGGCGGCCGTGTAGTGCGCCGTCTCCTGCTGCGCCAGCAGGTAGCGCGCCAACGAGCAGATGCGCTCGGCCCGCATCGGGTTGCGCTTGTGGGGCATCGCGCTCGAGCCGATCTGATCGGCCTCGCTGGGCTCGAGCACCTCGCCCTCGTGCTGCAGCAGCCTGAGGTCGGTTCCGAACTTGGCGGCCGATTGGCCGATGCCGCCGAGGGCGTCGAGAATGTGACTGTCGATCTTCCGCGTGTAGGTCTGGCCCGATACCGGGACCGTCGTCTCGAAGCCGAAGGCCTTGCCCACGGCGCGATCCAGTTCCAACACCTTGTCGTGGTCTCCGTGGAACAGCTCGAGGTAGGTCGCCTGCGTGCCCGTCACACCCTTGCAGCCGCGGAAAGGCAGTCCGTCCACGAGTTCGCGCAGCGCTTCGGCATCGAGCAGGAAGTCCTGCAGCCACAGGACAGCACGCTTGCCGACGGTGGTGAGCTGCGCCGGCTGGAAGTGGGTGTAGGCCACCGTGGGAATCTCGCGCGTGCGCTGCGCGAACTCGGTGAGCGATCGGACGACCGCGCCGAGACGACCGAGCAGGATGCGAAGCGCGTCGCGCATCACGATGAGCTCTGCGTTGTCGGTCACGTAGCAGCTGGTCGCGCCCAGGTGCAGGAACGAGCGAGCGGCCGGCGCCTGGTCTCCGAAGTGGTGCACGTGCGCCATC
>JAUVTI010000135.1 GCA_030601605.1 Gemmatimonadales bacterium | reverse complement strand
GAAATGACCAAGACCATACGGCGTCGTGGGATGGCAGGTGCAACGGTGTCGCCCGGCGGGGCATCTAAGGATGTAGAAGGGAGCAAACCATGGCTGCAGGCAGCCTCATTTTCGATGCGTTCTTGTCCGGCCGGTGCCCCGCCGTTCCCGTGGCAAACCGGCGCGGCCGGCGTCAGGCCCCCAGGGCCAAGGACTACTGCCTGTACGACGAGGAAGGCGGGCTCCTCGGCACCGTGCACGGCCCCCGCAACCGGCCCGAGCTTGGAAGGAACGCTCCCACCCTGCTGTTGGATCGCGCGTAGTCCTCTGTCATCCTGCGCGTGCCCCAGGCCCCGCCATCCGTAGCCGGGTGGCGGGGCTTCGGTTTGCCTTGTCTCCCTCGCTATCTTTGAGCATGGATCCCCGCAAATCACCGGGCGCGCAGCCCCGGCGAGCCCCGTCACAACCGAATCGACATCGCACGTGAGCCTGCTCCACCTCTACCGCACCCCGGGCATATCCGCCGCACAGCTGAATGCCCTCCTCCTCGCGGTGCAACAGCGAATCACGCCCGACATCAAGACCATCCGGACCGAGTCCTGCTTCAACATCGACGCGTCCGATGCGCTGTCCGCGTCCGAGATGGAGACGCTCACCTGGCTCCTGAGTGAGACGTTCGAGCCCGAGCGGTTCCGCGACCGGAGCTTCCTCGAGGGGGCCGGCGGACTCGTGCTCGAGGTGGGGCCACGGATGAACTTCACGACCGCGTGGTCCACCAACGCGGTGGCGGTGTGCCACTCCTGTGGGCTCGCCAAGGTGCGCCGGGTCGAGCGATCGCGGCGCTACCTGTTGGAGTCCGCGTCGCCCCTGAGTGATGAGCAGCGTGCCGCCTTCCTGGCCGAAGTGCACGACAGGATGACGGAGACTCCGTATGCCGAGCCGCTGCAGACGTTCGAGACGGGGGTGAGTCCCGAACCGGTGTTCGAGATACCGGTGCTGGAGGAGGGGCGAGCCGCCCTCGAGCGGATCAACCGGGAGATGGGACTGGCGTTCGACGAGTGGGATCTCGACTACTACACGGGCCTGTTCCGCGACAAGGTGGGCCGCAATCCCACCAACGTCGAGTGCTTCGACATCGCGCAGTCCAACAGCGAGCATTCACGACACTGGTTCTTCAAGGGGAAGCTGGTGATCGACGGTGAGGAGGTGCCGAAGCACCTCATGGCGATGATCCAGGAGCCCCTCGAGGCCAATCCGAACAACAGCATCATCGCCTTTCACGACAACTCCAGCGCGATCCGCGGCTACCCCGTACGCACGATCGTGCCGTCCCGCCCGGGTGAGCCGTCAGCGTTCGTCGCGGCGGACCTCGACCACCACGTCATCTTCACCGCCGAGACCCACAACTTCCCCTCGGGGGTGGCGCCGTTTCCCGGCGCGGAGACCGGCAGCGGCGGGCGGATCCGCGACGTGCACGCCGCGGGACGCGGCTCCCACTATGTGGCGGGCACGGCGGCCTACTGCGTGGGGAACCTGCGCATCCCGGGCTACGAGCTGCCGTGGGAGGATCCCTCCTTCAGGTATCCCGGCAACCTTGCCTCGCCGCTCGAGATCGAGATCGAGGCCTCCGACGGCGCCTCCGACTACGGCAACAAGTTCGGCGAGCCGCTGATCCAGGGCTACACGCGCTCCTTCGGAATGCGGCTCCCCAATAAGGAACGACGCGAGTGGATCAAGCCGATCATGTTCTCGGGCGGCATCGGCCAGATAGATGCCCGGCACACCGAGAAGGGGGAGCCGGAGCCCGAGATGCTGGTCGTCAAGCTGGGCGGACCGGCCTACCGCATCGGGATGGGCGGCGGCGCGGCCTCGAGCATGGTGCAGGGCGAGAACGTGGCGGAGCTCGACTTCAACGCGGTGCAGCGCGGCGATGCCGAGATGGAGCAGAAGGTGAACCGGGTGATCCGCGCATGCGTGGAGTTGGGAGCCGACAATCCGATCGTGAGCATCCACGACCAGGGAGCGGGCGGCAACTGCAACGTGCTGAAAGAGATCGTCAGCCCGGCCGGCGCGCGGATCGGGCTCCGGGATGTGCTGGTGGGTGACGAGACTCTCTCTGTGCTCGAGATCTGGGGCGCCGAGTACCAGGAGAATGACGCGCTGCTGCTCCGGCCGGCGCACGCCGGGTTGCTCAAGGACCTGTGCGAGCGCGAGAAGGTGCCGTTCGCGTACGTCGGCCGCGTTACCGGAGACGGACGCATCGTGGTGCACGATTCCACGGACGACACCACGCCTGTGAACCTCGATCTGGACGACGTACTGGGTGCCATGCCCCAAAAGCGGTTCGAGTTCGAGCGAATCACGCCCGTGCTCGCGCCGCTCGCTCTGCCGGGAGAGCTCACGGTGATGGACGCGCTGGACCGCGTGCTGCGCCTCCTGTCCGTCGGCTCGAAGCGGTTTCTCACGACGAAGGTGGACCGCAGCGTCACCGGCCTCATTGCGCAGCAGCAGTGCGTGGGTCCGCTGCAGCTCACGGTGGCGGACGTGGCCGTGATCGCGCAGAGCCACTTCGCGACGACCGGCGCCGCCACCGCCATTGGGGAGCAGCCCATCAAGGGGCTGGTGGACATGGGCGCCATGGCCCGCATGAGCGTGGGCGAGGCGCTCACCAACCTGGTGTGGGCACAGGTGAGCGCGCTCGAGGATGTGCGCTGCTCGGGCAACTGGATGTGGGCCGCCAAGCTGCCGGGGGAGGGCGCCGCGCTGCACGACGCCGCGGTGGCCATGCGCGACATCATGCTGGAGCCCGGCATCGCGGTGGACGGGGGCAAGGACAGCATCTCGATGGCCGCGCGCGCTCCGGACGGTACGGGCGCCGACGAGATCGTGAAGGCGCCAGGCTCGCTCGTGATCTCGGCGTACGTCACGTGCCCGGACATCACGAAGACCGTCACACCGGATCTCGAGCTTCCCGGTCGGGGCCGTATCCTCTATGTGGATCTAGGCGGGGGACGGCACCGGATGGGTGGCTCGGCGCTGGCGCATGTGTTCGGGCAGGTCGGCGACGCCTCGCCCGACGTGGACGACGCCGGGCTCCTCAAGCGCGCGTTCGGCGCGGTGCAGCAACTGGTTGCCGAGGGTCGGGTGACGGCGGGCCATGACCGCTCGGACGGCGGGCTGGTCACAACCCTCCTGGAGATGGCCTTCGCGGGCAACTGCGGAATCGAGGTGGACCTGGGCGACGCCGCCGCGGATGCGATCGAGCTGCTGTTCTCCGAGGAGCTGGGGCTCGTGCTCGAGATCATGCCCGAGAACGAGGCCTACGTACTGGACGTGTTCCAGCGGGCCCAGGTGCCGTGCTCTGTCATAGGGACGACCGCCGCGGATTCGACGGTGAGCATCCGTGCGACCGGCGCAGAGGTTCTGCGCGAGGATGTGCGTGACCTCAGGGATCTCTGGGAGGCCACCAGCTTCGTGCTCGATCGCCTGCAGGCGGACGCCGAGCTGGTGGAGGAAGAGCGCACGGGGCTGCGCGAGCGTACCGGCCCCAGATTCACGGTGCCGTTTGCGCCCGAGCCGACCGCGCCGGCGCTGCTGGAGCGTGCCACCAAGCCGCGGGTAGCCATACTGCGCGAGGAGGGCAGCAACGGAGATCGCGAGATGACTTCGGCGTTCTACGCGGCGGGCTTCGAGCCGTGGGACATCGTGATGTCCGATCTCCTCTCCGGCCGCGCCAGCCTGGAAGGATTCCAGGGCCTGGTCGCGGTCGGCGGGTTCAGCTACGCGGACGTACTGGACTCCGCCAAGGGTTGGGCCGGCGTCATCCGCTTCAACGACGGCCTCAGACGGCAGTTCGAGGCCTTCCGAGACCGGCCGGACACCTTTAGCCTGGGTGTGTGCAACGGCTGCCAACTGCTGGCCCTGCTGGGCTGGGTGCCGTGGCACGGCATCCCGGACATCAAGCAGCCGCGCTTCATCCAGAATGCCTCGGGGCGCTTCGAGTCACGCTTCACCGCGGTGCAGATCCAGGAGAGCCCGGCGATGATGCTGCGCGGCATGGCGGGGGCCACGCTGGGCATCTGGGTGGCGCACGGCGAGGGCCGCGCGCTCTTCCCTGACGAGGCCGTCCTCGAGCGTGTCGAGAGCGAGGGTCTGGCCCCGGTGCGGTTCGTCGACGACGAGAACTGTGTCACGGAGGCGTACCCGTTCAACCCCAACGGGTCCCCGCAGGGAATCGCTGGGCTGTGCTCGCCCAACGGCCGCCACCTCGTGATGATGCCGCATCCGGAACGCACGTTTCTTACCTGGCAGTGGGGCTGGATGCCCGACGAGTGGAAGCGAACGATGGCCGCCTCGCCCTGGCTCAGGATGTTCCAGAACGCCAGGGAGTGGTGCGAGGGGTCCGGGGGCTAGCCCGTTTACAACGCGGGGATTTCACGCCATACTCCTGCTTCGGAAACCACCAGAGACGTGGAGCACATGAATGCCTGAGAAGATCACGCTCGACCAGTTCGTGCAGAAGATGGAGGCGTTGCACACCGACATGACGGCGGGCTCGTTCAAGCACGGCGAGTACGACCAGCGGCTCGCGCGCATCATCACGGAGTTGCGCGAGCGCAAGCTCGACGCGGACAGAGGTCAGATCACGGAGACTCTGAACGAGCTCCAGACCCGCGGCATTGTCACACCGTCGGTGCGGATGCACCTGCAAAACCGCATGGGGCTGAGCTGACCGCCGGAGCCCGCCGCAGCTGAGTCGGGGCGGCGGCCCGGGCTGTCACATGGTTGGGCGGGTCCGCTCCGGGGGGGGCTCCGGCAGGGCAGGTGACGGTAGTTCGTTCCCCTCCTCGTCCCACAGCAGCAGCTCCACCAGGTAACCGCGCTCGAAGCGACCCTCCTCCCGCTTCTGCCCGTTCTGGAACCAGGTGGAGTACGGCCCGTCCGCCTTGCCGGCCTTCCACATCTCTTCCTTCATCAGTGAACCGCTCTCATACCACTCGGTGGTGGGACCTTCCGCGTGCCCGTCGCGGAACGAGCGCTCCTGCCGCTTCTGACCGCTGGCGTACCACATGAGGCGCACCCCGTCCAGCGATCCATTGAGGTAGTGCGCCTCGCTCTCCTGTTGCCCCCCGGGGTACCAGGTCATGGTCAGCCCGTTGGCCTCACCCCCGCTCATGGCGCGCTCCCGAACCAACTGGCCCGCCTCCGTCCACTCCAGCATCAAACCCTGGCTCTGTCCGTCGACGAACTGCTCCTTCCGCTCGACCCCGCCGCCCTCGTACCACTCGGTCCGCTCGCCCTCCAGCTTGCCGGTGTGGTACCGCTCCTCCAGTGATCGCCGGCCGCTCTCGTAGTAGGCTGCCGAGGTCCCGTGCCTGAGGCCCCGCCGGTATCGGCTCTCGGTCTCCAGCTGGTCCGAGCCCTCGTGCAGAGTGTAGACCACTCCCGAGAATCGCTTCTCGGAACCGGTCCCGTAGCGGAGTCCGCCCCGCTCCTCGGTTCGGCTCAACTCGAGTCGCTCACCCGCGCAGGAGAGCAGGGCGAGCAGCAGGAGCAGGGCTAAGGGCGCGAACTTGTTCATGCGCGCGGTGTGCCGCTCGCTTGAAAAAATCGGGGCCGGCGCTGGGCGCCGGCCCC
>JAUVTI010000027.1 GCA_030601605.1 Gemmatimonadales bacterium | reverse complement strand
GGACCGCCGCCCGGATCTCCTCGTCCGACTGGGACGTGAAGATCGCCCCCGGTCCCGGATCGTGGGCCGGGTAGTCGAGCGGCTCGTGCACAAGGAGCCTGTCGGCGGCGAGGCCATCACTGAGCTCCTCGAGATCGACTTCTTCCGCAAGCAGCGGAAGATCGTGCTCCGCAACTGCGGCGTGATCGACCCCCAGCGGATCGACGAGTACATCGCGCGCGACGGCTATCGGGCGTTGGCCAACGTGTTGACCGAAATGACCCCGGATGAAGTCATCGACGTGGTCAAGCGCTCCGGCCTGCGCGGACGCGGCGGAGCCGGCTTCCCGGCAGGCGTCAAATGGGGGTTCATGCCCAAGGAGAGGAAGGGCCCCCACTACCTGTGCGTGAATGCCGACGAGTCGGAGCCGGGGACGTTCAAGGACCGCGAGATCATGCGTTGGACTCCCCACGGTCTCATCGAGGGAGCGGCCATCACGGCGCACGCCATTCAGGCCGAGACGAGTTACATCTACGTACGCGGTGAGTTCACCGAGCCGATCGCCGTAATGCAGCAGGCGCTCGACGAGGCGTACGCCAGGGGTGTGCTGGGCGAGAACGCGATGGGTTCGGGCAAGCGCATCGACATGTACATCCATCGCGGCGCCGGCGCCTACATCTGCGGCGAAGAGACCGCGTTGATGGAATCGATCGAGGGCAAGCGTGGCAACCCGAGGATCAGGCCCCCGTTCCCGGCGGCATACGGCGTGTTCGGTCGGCCCACCACGATCAACAACGTCGAGACGCTCGCCTCGGTGTCGCACATCATCAACCGGGGTTCCCAATGGTACAAGGGACTGAGCCTGTCGAATCCCAGGAGCACGGGAACCAAGCTGCTCAGCGTGTGCGGTCAGGTGAACAAGCCGGGGAACTACGAGGTCGAGATGGGCTTCCCGCTGAAGGATCTCATCTTTGACCTGTGCGGTGGCGTCCACAGTGGCACCCTCAAGTCGGTCGTACCCGGTGGCTCCTCGGTGCCGTACCTCACCCGGGAGGAAGTGGAGTCCTGCCTGCTCGACTACGAGGGGTGCATCGAGGCGGGCTCGATGCTCCGCTCGGGGGGGGTGATCGTCTTCGACGACACCGCCGACATGGTCTACCAGACGATGCGGACCTGCCGCTTCTATGCCCACGAGTCCTGCGCCCAGTGCACGCAGTGCCGTGAGGGAACCGGCTGGACGGTGCGCATCCTCGAGAGGATCCTCGCCGGAGAGGGCGAGATGAAGGACCTGGATCTGCTGATGGACCTGGGTGAGCAGATGACGGGCAAGACCATCTGCGTGCTGAGCGATTCGTGCGCGGCGGTGGCGATGAGCGCCGTCACGAAGTTCCGAAACGAGTTCGAGGCCTACATCAAGGGCGCCCGGCGTCCGATGTTGGCCGCGGTGTGAGGATATGGCGGAACGAGAACAGGTCACACTGACGATCGAAGGCCTCGAGGTCACCGTCCCCAAGGGGACGATGATCATCGAAGCGGCAAAGCAGGCCGGGGTGCTCATTCCGCACTACTGCTATCACCCGGGACTGCCCGTCGCCGGCGCGTGCCGGATGTGCCTGGTCGAGGTCGAGGGGATGCCCAAGCTGGCCATCGCCTGCGCCACCTCCGTTGCCGAGGGGCAGGAGGTGCGTGTCAACACCGAGGCGGCCAACAAGGCGCGAGAGGGCGTGCTGGAGTTCCTGCTGATCAATCACCCGCTGGACTGCCCCATCTGCGATCAGGCCGGTGAGTGCGAGCTGCAGGACTACGTGTTCCAGGAGGGGCGGGCGCGCACGCGATACACGCCGACCTATGCCAAGCGCTTCAGCCCGGTCGAGGATTTCGGCGGCGACATCCTGTACGTGCCGAACCGCTGCATTCTGTGTACGCGGTGCGTGCGTTTCATGGAGCACGCCGCCGAAGACGCCATCATCAACGTGAGCGAGCGCGGCGACCGCGCCTACATCGGCGTCCACCCGGATCGGGAGCTGGACCATCCGTGGTCGGGGAATGTGGTGGACCTCTGCCCGGTGGGCTCGCTGCTGTCCAAGGACTTCCTGCACAGGGCGCGCGCCTGGGAGCTCGATCGCACGGCGAGCGTGTGCACGGGATGCTCGCAGGGCTGCAACGTGGACGTGGAGACCCGCGACAACGTGGTGGTCCGCCTGCGGCCGCGACCCAACCAGGATGTGAACCGCTACTTCATGTGCGACCACGGCCGCCTTCACTACCGCTGGATGAACCGGGGTGACCGGATCGAGGCTCCGCTGGTGGCCGAGAGCGGCGAGCTGGTGGCGGCCGACTGGGATCACGCGCTTGAGCGGGCGGCCGAGATCGTCAAGGGCGCGAGCGGCAAGGCGGTGGCTCTGGTGTCGGCGGGAGCTTCGAGCGAGGCGCTGTTCCTGGCGCAGCAGGTGCTCGAGGGCTTCGCAGTGACCGGCGCCTTCCGCGTCGAGCGGGTGGATGGCGAGGCGCCGCTTGCCGGCGTGCCGAACCTGGCGCTGCGCGAGGAGCGGGCGCCCAACGCGACCGGTGCCGAGCTGCTCGGCTACGAGGAACGATTCGACGCCGCCCTCGAGGCAGTTTCCGATGCCGCCCTGGTGATCGTGCTGGACGAGCGGCTGGAGGGGGTGGCACGTGAGGCGCTGGACCGCGCCGGAAACGTCATCTATCTGGGGACGGTCCTTCCGGATGCGGCCCGGGGCGCCAAGGTCGTGCTGCCGATCACCAACGTGGCTGAGGAGGACGGCAGCTTCGTGAGCCGCGACCGCCGCGTGCAACGCTACCTGCAGGCCAAGGCCGGCCCGGGAATGGCGCGCCCGGCCTGGTGGGTCCTGGGCGAGCTGCTGGTCGAGATGGGGCGGGGCGAGCCGCTGGCGAGCGCCGACGAGGCATTCGAGGGCCTCGCGGCCGGCAAGGCGGCGTTCGCAGGGCTCGGCTACGCGCAGCTCGGCTACAAGGGAATCGTGCTCGGCCAGGCCAGCCCGGCGGAGGTGGCGACGTGACGCCGGAACTGAAGGGGTACCTGCTCGTCAGCGTCATAAAGCTGGTGGTGGTGTTCTTCACGCTGCTGGTGGGGGTGGCGTTCGTCACGTGGCTCGAGCGGCGCGTGGCTGCATGGATCCAGAACCGGCTGGGCCCGAACCGGGTTGGGCCGCAGGGCCTGCTGCAGCCGATGGCCGACGGGCTCAAGAACTTCGTAAAGGAAGAGACGCTGCCGGCCCAGGCGGACAAGACGCTGTTCCTCCTGGCGCCCGGCTTGGCGTTCGTTCCTTCACTCGTGTTGTTCGCGGTGATTCCGTTCGCGGCGCCGTTCCCGCTGTCCTTCGACTTCTCGCTTCCGCTGCTCGGTCAGTTCGCCTACGCCGGCCCGATGCCGATGATCGTGGCGGACGTCTCGATCGGCCTGCTGTTCATCCTCGCCGTCTCGAGTCTCGCCGTGTACGGCATCGTGATAGCGGGCTGGGCGTCCGGCAACAAGTACTCGTTCCTGGGCGGGCTGCGCTCCTGCGCGCAGATGATCAGCTACGAGATCGCCCTGGGCATGAGCATCGTCACTGTGCTGATCCTGACCGGCAGCGTGGGGCTCACGCATGTGGTCGCCTACCAGCAGCAGACGGTGTGGTTCGTGTTCAGCCTCACCCTCGGCTTCGTCTTGTTCGCCATCTCGGCGCTGGCCGAGAACAACCGGCTACCCTTCGACCTGCCGGAGGCCGAGGCCGAGCTCGTGGGCGGATACCACACGGAGTACAGCTCGATGCGCTTCGCGATGTTCTTCCTCGCGGAGTACGGCGCGCTGATCACGATGTCCGCTCTCATGGCGACTCTGTTCTTCGGCGGCTGGGACATCCCGTTCACGGCCTGGGACCAGGGCGAGCCATCGGTTCTCAAGTCGCTGGCTACGCTGGTCGTCTTCGTCGGAAAGACGTTCTTCTTCGTGTTCTGGTACATCTGGGTGCGCTGGACGCTGCCGCGGTTCCGCTACGACCAACTGATGGGGCTGGGCTGGAAGATCATGCTCCCGGTCGCGCTGGCCTACATCATGCTCATTGCCACGGCGGTGTGGGCTTTCGACGCGCTCGGACTGGCGGACGGCGCGTTGTACGGCCTCGCGCTGTTCGGGGTGAACCTCGTGGCCCTGTTCATCGTGTTCCGGGTGCTCGACAGCGGCCGCCTCATCGGCCAGCAGTACGTCCGGCGGGAAGGGAGCGCGTAGTGGCGATCAACGTGAAGCTGATGAAGCGGCCGGAGCGGGACGTGAGCTACCTGCGCGCCTCCTTGAAGGGCATGGCCATTACGTTCCGCCACCTGGTCGCGCCGAAGTGGACCATGCAGTACCCGGAGCAGAAGTCCACCGACGACTATACGATCTCGCAGCGCTGGCGCGGTACCCACCGCATGCTCACTGACGAGCAGGGGCGCGCCAAGTGCGTTGCGTGCGGGCTCTGCCCGCAGATCTGTCCGGCGAACTGCATCAAGCTGGTGCCGGGCGAGGACGAGGAAGGCCACCGCTATCCGCTGATCTACGAGATCGACGAGTTCCGCTGCGTGTTCTGCGGGTATTGCCAGGAGGTGTGCCCGGAGGAGGCGATCCACGTCGGCGTGCACTACGAGAACTCCGAATACCAGCGCGGGCGCTTCGTGTACGACCTGGAGCGACTCTGCGCGCAGACACATCCGGTATCCACGCTGTGGGATCCGTCGGATCCGCGGGGTGAGTGAATCGTGAGTCAGACCGAAGCCGTATTCTGGTTCTTTGCCGCGGTGTCCGTCATCTCGGCGTTCCTCTGCATCACGCGGAGGAACCCGGTGGCGAGCGCCCTTTGGTTGGTGAATACGCTGTTCGCGCTCGCCGCCATCTTCATACTGCTCGACGCCCACTTCATCGGAGCGCTGCAGGTCCTGGTCTACGCAGGCGCGATCATGGTGTTGTTCCTGTTCGTGATCATGCTGCTCAACCTGGGCCGCGACACCGGCACCGACATGCTCGGATGGGCGGGCCGGATCGTGATGCTCGCGGTGGGCGCGCTCCTGGCGACCGAGTTGTTGGTGCTCGCCCGCGTCGTCCCGGATCAGCGGTTCGTATTGCCTGCCGGAACGCTGGCGCGGATCACGGAGGAGCAGGGGGCGGTAGGGGCCATCGCGGCGCCGCTCTTCCGCGACTACTTGATTCCGTTCGAGATCACATCGGTGCTGCTGCTGGCCGCGGTCGTGGGGGCGGTGGTGCTGGCGAAGAGGAGGCTCTAGTGCTTCTTGGACCGTCACTCGGGCTGTCGGCTGTGCTGTTCAGCCTCGGCGTAGCCGGTGTTCTGTTCCGCCGCAACGCCATAGTGATCTTCATCTGCATCGAGCTGATGCTGAATGCCGTGAACCTGTCATTCATTGCATTCGCACAGCAGTTGGGCCGTTCGGGCCAGGTGATCGTGTTCTTCGTGATGGCGGTTGCGGCGGCGGAGGCGGCCGTCGGTCTCGCGATAATGATCGCGATCTACCGACACAAAGACACGATCGACGTTAGAGAGATCAATCTACTGAGGGGATGATGCCCGCAACGGTTGGTTGGGTGTGGCTCGTACTGCTGTTCCCGCTCGCGGGGTTCTTGGCGAACGGGGCGATCAGCGTGCTGCGCCTCGACGCCAAGCGAGCCGTGACCACGATCGGGGTGGGAGCACTCGTGCTGTCGTTCCTGGTCGCGGTGGCGGTGATGGCCGGCCTCGCTGGTGCGCCGGCGGACGCTCCGTACGTCCTCAGCCTCTGGCAGTGGATGCCGGCGGGCCGGCTGGAGATCGAGCTGGCGCTGCAGGTGGACCAGTTGTCCGCAATGATGCTGCTCGTCGTCACCGGCGTCAGCATGGTGATCCACGTTTTCAGCGTCGGCTACATGGGCGAGGATCCGGGGTATGCACGGTACTTCTCATACCTCAATCTCTTCGTCTTCTTCATGCTGGTGCTCGTCCTGGGTGCGAACTTCCCGGTGATGTTCGTCGGCTGGGAAGGCGTCGGGCTGTGCAGCTACCTGCTGATCGGGTTCTGGTTCGAGAACGAGGCCTTCGCCAACGCCGGCAAGAAGGCGTTCATCATGAACCGCATCGGGGACGTCGGGTTCCTGCTGGCGATGTTCATGATCTTCCAGGCTGTCGGCACGCTGTCGTTCATCGAGGTGTTCGAGTACGCGCCACGCGCGTTCGCGATCGGCGGCACGGCCATCACGCTGATCACCCTGGCGTTGTTCGTGGGCGCTATAGGCAAGTCCGCGCAGATCCCGCTATACACCTGGCTGCCCGACGCCATGGCGGGTCCGACTCCGGTCTCCGCACTGATCCACGCGGCCACGATGGTCACGGCGGGCGTCTATATGGTCGCGCGCGCCAACGTGCTGTTCGCCATGGCGCCGATCTCGAGCTTCACGGTAGCCGCGGTCGGCGCGATCACCGCGCTGTTCGCCGCGACCGTCGCGCTCAAGCAGTGGGACATCAAGAAGGTGCTGGCCTATTCGACGGTGTCCCAGCTCGGCTACATGTTCATGGGCGTGGGCGTCGGCGCCTACGCGGCCGGCATCTTCCACCTCACTACGCACGCCTTCTTCAAGGCGCTCCTCTTTCTCGGCGCGGGTAGCGTGATCCACGCTCTGCACCACGCGTATCACCACACCCACAGCAGCGAAGAGGCCCAGGACATGCGGAACATGGGTGGGCTGAGGAAGTGGATGCCGCTCACGGCGACGTTCATGTGGATCGCCACGCTGGCCATTGTCGGTGTCCCGGGTTTCTCGGGGTTCTTCTCGAAGGACGAGATCCTGGCCGCAACGTTCGCGCGCGGCCACGAGGCCGCGGCCTTCTACGTGTTGTGGGCGGTGGGCGTCGTCACCGCCTTGCTCACGGCGTTCTACATGACGCGGCTCATGATCTACACCTTCCACGGCCCCAACCGCAGCGGCGAGAAGGAACAGCAACATCTGCACGAGTCGCCATGGGTGATGACCGGGCCGCTTCTGGTGTTGGCCGTTCTGGCCATCGTGGGCGGCCTGATCAACCTGCCGGCGGTCCTGCCGGGGAGCGGCTGGCTGCATCACTGGCTGGAGCCCGTGACGGAGCTGTCCGCGGCCTATCTGCCCGAAGTTCACCTGTCACACTCCACCGAGTGGGTGCTGCTCGGATTCGCCACCCTCGTCGCGGCGCTCGGCATCATCGGCGCGTGGAGGCTGCTCAAGCCCGCCGCGCTCAAGCCTGCGCGGGAGGCTCCAGAGGAGACCGGCATCCAGAAGGTGCTGCTGAACAAGTGGTATGTGGACGAGATCTACGACACGCTGATCGTGCGCCCGATCATGTGGGTCTCGGAGAACGTGTTGTGGAAGGTGATCGACAAGGGCATCATCGACGGCTTTGGCGCGAACGGCTCTGCGAATCTCGCCCGCGCGATGGGCTGGCTCGGTAGCCGGCTCCAGACGGGATATTTGGGGACCTACGTGTTCCTGTTCGTGCTTGGCGCGCTGATACTGCTGCGTGTGGTGACGGGGTGGGAGCTATGAACTACGAGGCCTGGGTGCTAGAAGCCCTGCTGGCGTTCCCGCTGGTGACGGCGATCGCCGTCCTGCTGCGGCCGGTGCGCGAGGCCAAGTGGATTGCTCTCTTCGCGACGCTGATCGAGTTCCTGATCTCGGTGCCCCTATGGTGGGAGTTCGATCCCACTGTGGCGCTCATGCAGTTCCAGGTGGCGCGTCCGTGGATCGCCGGCTGGGGAGTGTGGTTCCGACTGGGACTGGACGGCATCTCCCTGTTCATGGTGCTACTCACCACGTTCACGATGCCGCTGGCCGTGCTGAGCAGCTTCAACTACATCCGGGAGAAGGAGCGGGCCTACTACGCGCTCCTGCTCGTGCTCACCACCGGCATGCTGGGCGTGTTCCTCGCACTCGATCTCTTCGTCTTCTACATGTTCTGGGAGCTCATGCTCATCCCGATGTACTTCCTCATCGGGGTGTGGGGCGGGCCGCGCCGACTGTATGCCGCCATCAAGTTCTTCCTGTTCACGTTCGTCGGTTCGCTGCTCATGTTGGTGGCGATCCTGACCATCTACTATTACGTGGGCCGCGCGACGGGGACCTACTCGTTCGACTACTACCACCTGCTGTCGAACATCCAGGTCACGGATCGCTGGGCCTTCTGGTTGTTTGGCGCCTTCTTCCTGGCGTTTGCCATCAAGGTGCCACTGTTCCCGTTCCACACCTGGTTGCCCGACGCGCACGTCGAGGCGCCGACCGCGGGCTCGGTGATCCTGGCGGGGATCCTGCTGAAGATGGGGTGCTACGGGTTCCTGCGCTTCGCGCTGCCCTTCTACCCCAACGTGGTGCTCGATCCCATGGTGGCGACCGTGGTGGTCGTGCTCGCGGTCATTGGGATCATCTATGGCGGACTCGTCGCCATGGTGCAGCCCGACTTCAAGAAGCTGGTGGCCTACTCGTCGGTGGCCCACCTGGGCTTCGTGATGCTGGGCATATGGGCGGCCACGGTACAGAGCCTCGAGGGCGCGATCATCATCATGATCAGCCACGGGATCTCCACTGGAGCACTGTTCTTCCTGGCCGGCATGCTGTATGAGCGGCGTCACACCCGGGAGATCGCGGCATTCGGCGGGCTGGCCAAGGTCGTGCCGTTGCTCGCTGCGGTGCTGACCATAGTAGTGCTCTCGTCGGTCGGGTTACCGGGTACCAACGGGTTCATCGGTGAGTTTCTCGTGCTGATCGGGTCGTTCGGCATCTATCCGTGGGCCGTCGTCGTTGCGGCGACGGGAGTGGTGGTGGCGGCGATGTACATGCTGCGCGCACTGCAGCGGATCATCTACAACAAGCTCGACAATCCCGAGAACGAGGGCATGCTGGATCTGTCTCGGCGAGAGCTCGCGGTGTTGCTGCCGCTCATCGCGCTGATCTTCTGGATCGGTGTGTATCCCGCGCCGTTCCTGCGACGCATCGAGGCGTCGACGAGCATGCTCGTGGAGCAGGTGCGTGGGGCGCAGGCGCCGGCACCCTTTGAGACGGGAGGGCGGCGCTGATGTGGCCGGTGATCGATCTCGGTCTGCCGGGTGGGGTCGCGCTGGCGCTCCTGCCCGAGCTGGTCCTCACGGGTTGTGCCCTGTGCCTCACGATCCTCGTGGCGTGGCGGCACCGCAGCGAGGAGGATCAGTTGCTGGTCGGGTACCTGGCAGCGGTGGGACTCGTGCTCACGGCGGCCGTCGTGGTCGTCTTCTGGGTGTCGGACGTGCGGGCCGGCGGCCTCGAGTCGATGATCGCGCTCGACGGGTTCCGATACCTCACCGACCTGATTGTCCTGTTGGGCGCACTGCTCACCGTGCTGCTCTCGCTGGGGTACCTGGGCAGGGAGAGGATCCTCGTGCCCGAGTACTTCCTGCTGCTGCTGTACGCGACGGTGGGGATGATGTTCATGGGCGGAGGCGCGGATCTCATCGTGATCTTCCTCGGCCTCGAGTTGATGTCGGTCAGCGTGTACGTCCTCGCGGGCATCGACCGGCGCAGTGTGTTCTGTGCGGAGGCCGCCCTCAAGTACTTTCTGATGGGTGCCTTTGCTTCGGCGTTTCTGCTCTACGGGATCGCACTGATCTACGGCTTCACGGGGACCACGAACCTCGGCCTGATCTACGTACAGACGGCGACGTGGGTGTTCCAGGAGAACACGATGCTGCTGATCGGGATCGGCATGCTGCTCGTGGGCTTCGCCTTCAAGGTGGCTGCGGTTCCGTTCCACATGTGGACGCCTGACGTGTACGATGGGGCGCCCACTCCCATCACGGCGTTCATGGCGGCGGCGGTCAAGGCGGCCGCGTTCGCGGCGATGCTTCGTGTGCTACTCGAGGCGCTCGGTCCGGTGACGGTGGTGTGGACGGAGATCGTCTGGTGGCTGGCGGCGATCACGATGGTCGTCGGAAACCTCGTTGCGCTCGCGCAGCGCAACCTGAAGCGGATGCTCGCGTACAGCTCCATCGGGCACGCGGGGTATCTGCTCACGGCGGTGGCGAGCGGGACGGACTTCGGTGCGGGGGCGTTCCTGTTCTATGCGTTCGCCTACACGATCATGACGATGGGCGCGTTCGCGATCGTGGCGGCAGCGGGGCGCCGCGGCGAGCGCGACCTCAGGGTCGAGGATCTCAACGGGTTGGCGAAGCGCCGCCCGTGGCTCGCTCTGGCGATGATGGTGTTCATGCTCTCGCTGCTCGGGTTCCCCGGAACAGCGGGCTTCATAGGGAAGTGGTACATACTCTCGGCCGCGCTGGAAGCGCAGAATGGGCTGCTCGCGGTGGTGCTGGTGAGCACGACGGTGATCTCCGCTGGATATTACCTGCCGGTCATCATGGCGATGTTCATGAAGCCGCCGGCGTCGGACGACGCGCACGAGCACGTCACGGTGACGGGAGCCGCGCGCTGGGTCGTGGCGGCCACCGCGGTGGTGCTGCTGGTGCTCGGCGTGTGGCCGGGTCCCGCAATGGATGTGGCGGGGCAAGGAGGGCGGGATCTCAGGCCTTCGGTGATGATCACCGTATCGAAATAGCGTGGAAGTACCGTCCTTCATCTTTCGGCAATACGACATCCGAGGCATCGTCGGTGATGAGCTGACGCCCCAACTGGCACACGCCATAGGGCAGGCCGTCACGACGATCGCGCGCGCCAGGATCGGGCGCGATCCGCGGCTCGCCGTGGGGCGCGACAACCGCCCGTCGGGTGAGCTCCTGGCGCGGGCGGTGCGAGACGGCATCGCGCAGGCCGGTGGCACGGCGGTGGACGTGGGCATGTTGCCGACCCCGGCGCTCTATCTGGCGCTTCACGAGCTGCAAGTGGATGGTGGCATCCAGGTCACCGGCTCACATAACCCGCCGGAGTTCAACGGGTTCAAGATGGTCGCCGCCGGAGAGACCCTGTACGGCGACGACATCCAGGAGATCCGGGGTCTGATCGAGACCGACGGGAGTGATACCGGCACGGGCGCGATCGAGGCGGACGATTCGATGCTGGGGCGCTACGCCGAGGCCGTCGTCTCGCGCAACGGACCTCTCGCCAGGCAGGTCAAGGTCGTGGTGGACTGCGGCAACGGCACGGCCAGCCTGTGCGCCGTGGATGTCCTCACGCGGCTGGGCGCCGACGTCGTGCCGCTCTACTGCGAATCCGACGGCTCGTTTCCGAATCACCATCCCGACCCCACAGTTCTAGAGAACCTGGTGGACCTGCAGGCGGCCGTGCGGCGCACGGGCGCGGAACTCGGCATCGCGTTCGACGGGGACGGCGATCGGATCGGCGCGGTGGACGAGGACGGGGTGGTCGTCTTCGGCGACCAGCTGCTGGTGCTGTATGGACGAGACCTGGTGCAGCGGATGGGCACGGGGCATTCGGTCATATTCGACGTGAAGTGCTCCAACGTGCTGGCGGACGCGCTGGCCGCGGACGGGCTCGAGCCCGTGATCTGGAAGACCGGGCATTCGTTGATCAAGGCCAAGATGAAGGAAACGGGAGCGCCGCTCGCGGGCGAGATGAGCGGGCACATGTTCTTCGGCGGCGACTACTACGGGTTCGACGACGCCCTGTTCGCAGCCGCCCGGCTGCTGGTCATCGTGGCGCGCGGCTCCGGGCCGCTCTCCACGTTGCTCGCCGACCTTCCCAAGACGTTTGCGACGCCGGAGTTGCGCGCGGACTGCCCCGAGGAGCGCAAGTTCGAGATAGTGCAGGCCGCGGCGCAGCACTTCGGCGCCCGCTACGACGTTCTGACTCTCGACGGCGTACGCATCTCGTTCGCTGACGGCTGGGGACTGCTGCGTGCGTCCAACACGCAGCCGGTTCTGGTCCTCCGCTTCGAAGCCACCTCGGAGGCGGCTCTCGCCAGCTACCGCCAGGAGGTGGAGCGTTGGCTCGAGGAGCAGCACCGGGCGGGGTAGCGTCATGAGCCAGCGGGCAGGATGGCTCATCAAGTTGGCCGTCGTCGCCGCCCTCGTGGTGCTGCTCGGCGGTCGCTGGTTGGCGGTCGCGACCGCCGACTCACTGTGGGCGGAGGCGCTCGGAGTGGGTGCCACCCACGCACAGATCCGCCGCGGCCAGACGATGCTCCTGCTCACCGCCTTCATGGCGGCCGCCGTCTGGTGCCTCGGCAACCTCTACCTGGTGTACCGGTCAATCGGGTCGGTGCACGTGCCCCGCCGCCTCGGAAACCTCGAGATCCTGGAAGTCGTGCCGCGGCAGTACCTGCTGGTCGGAGCTGCTGCGCTGGGAATGATTCTGGCCATCGCGTTCAGCCATCGCGCGGGGGGGTGGTGGTATGCCCGGGCGCTGGCCGACTTCGGCGCACAGCTCGGCGTCACGGATCCCGTACTGGACCGGGACCTGGGCTATTACCTGTTCAGACTCCCCTGGCAGCGCACCGTGCACACGTTCGTCACCCTGCTCGGCGGGACGATGCTCGGGCTCACCGCGGTGCTCTACGCGGCCGTGGGCGCCATCCGATGGGGCGCGCGCCGCCGGCTTCGGGTGAGCGACCTGGCTCGCTGGCACGTGGCTGGTCTGCTCGCTGCGTTTGCCCTCGCGCTGTTCTGGGGCTATCGGCTCGAGCCCGCAGAGTACGTGGCCGGGGTCCACGACGTCCCGGTGGACAGCGTGCTTGCGACGGTGCGGATACCCGTGGCGCGAATGCTGAGCGTCGTGGCGCTGGTCGTGGCCGCGGCGTCTGCGTTCTGGATGTGGAGTCCGCGGGTCGCCGTAGTGATCGTGCCGTGGACGGTTCTCGCGGCCGCTTCCTTCACGGGACACTACCTGGCCCCGGCGTTCGCGGGGGCGGCGCGGACGCCCGAGGAGCTGATTCTTCCGGGAGTCGAGGGCAGCCGCCGCGCATTCCTTCAGACGGCGTTCGGGGCGGTGCCCGTCGAGAGCGAGCTGCCACTGCGCGCGCCACCAGAGCCGCTGGGCCTGCGGCGCCACGCAGAGGAGCTGGGAGGCGCCGTACTGTGGGATGCGTTCGCGGTGACCGTGGGTGCCAGCCGTGCGGCGGACCAGGAGCCGTACCACGGCTTCTCGGCTGCACAGCTGGACACGTACGAGGCCACCGACGGAAGCGTCGTGCCGGTGTACGTGGCGGCGCGGGAGGTGGACCTGCAGGCGGCGCGCAGCGCGGGCATGGAGCTGTCCTGGGAGACTGTGCACGCGGGGCCGCTCTCGCACGCGGTCGGGGCCGTGGCCGTGCTGGCCAACCGAATCTCGGAGGCGGGGCTCCCCCTCTTCCTGGCCGATCCGGAGCGCCCCGACCGGGCGACGCCCCGATTCCAGGAACTGGCGCTGACACGTTCCGACATGTGGTTCGGGCCGGCCACGGTGAACTTCGCCGTGGCGCCGGCGAGCCATGCGCCGCTCGCGGGCGTTCCGGCCGCCGGTTTCTGGCGCCGCCTCGCGCTGGCGTGGACGCTGCAGAGCCCACGGCTCGCGACGTCCAGTGCGGTGGAAGACGCTTCGCTCGTGCTGTGGCGCCGCGACATCGTGTCCCGGCTCGAGAGCTTCGCTCCCTTCGCAGAGTTCGGTGAGCCGCACGCGGTGGTCGTGGGCGGCGCGCTCTTCTGGATGGCGAACGGCTTCGTCTCGGCCGGGGCGTTCCCACTCACCGCCCGGGCGAGCTGGCGCAGCGGGACCGTGCGCTATCTGCGCTCCGGCCTGGTGGGGGTCGTGGAGGCGAGCAGCGGACGGACCGAGGTGTATCTCCTGCGGGAGGCGGACCCACTGAGCCAGGCCTGGGCGCAGATCGCGCCCGAGGTGGTTCACCCGGCCGGCCAGATGCCACCGGCACTGGCGCGGCACGTGCGCTATCCGGCGGAGCTGTTTGCGGTCCAACTGGGGCTGCTGCGCCAGACCGGGCTCGATGGAGAGCCAATCGGGCCCGTGCTGCCGCGCATCGGTCTGAGGCCCGCCGGCGGCGCCGAGCCCTACTGGTGGGTGGGCGGTGCGCCGGGCGACCCGCAGGTGCGGCTCCGCCTGATGGCCGCCCTCGAGTCGGGCGGGTCCCTCGCGGGCCTGGCCGACGGCACGCTGCAGGGTGGACGGGCAGCGTTTGCTCTGCTCCGCGTTGCGCCGGACCTGGAGCTGCCGGGTCCGATGCGTACCCGGCGGCTGTTCAATCGGCTGCGTGCCGAACCGTCGGGGGTGCAGGGAGCGCTCAGGATGGCGCCGTTCGAGGATGGCGTGCTGGCGTTGCAGGCGACGTACGTTTCACCCGACGAGGGGCGGGCGCCGCCGCAGTTGGTGGACGTGGCGCTCGGCTGGGGGGCAGCGGTCGGGAGCGGCCAATCGCTGCGCTCGGCGCTGGCGCGAGTGGAAACACAGTCGTCGCCCTTCGGCATGGCGGCTGGTGAGAAGGCCGAGGCGCGGCGCTGGTTCGAGCGCATGGACGCCGCGCGGCGCAGTGGTGACTGGACCGCCTTCGGCCGGGCGTACGAGGAGCTGCGCCGCATTCTCACGACCGAGACCGATACGGTTCCGTGAGTCGGGTTGCTGCCGCGCATGACAGAGGACTAGCTTGCACGTCCCGTGACTGAGATCCCCGGCACGATCGTCGTCGCCCTGGGCGGCAACGCGCTTGCGCCTCCCGGCGAGCGGGCGACGATCCACGACCAGTTCCGGCACACGCGCGAGTCGCTGAGTGCCGTCGTGGCCCTCGCCCGCGAGGGCTGGCACATCGCGATCGTGCATGGCAACGGCCCGCAGGTGGGCGACGAGCTGGAGCGCAACGAGCTGGCCCACGAGAGAGTGGCGCCGCTGCCGCTGGGAGTGCTGGTGGCGGCGACGGCCGGGTGGATCGGCTACATGATCCAGCAGTCGCTGCAGAACGCCCTGTTGGCGGCCGGTGTGAAGCGGGACGTGCTCACGATAATCACTCAGTCGTCGCTGGATCGTACCGCCCCCGGGGCGAGTGAACCGACCAAGCCGATTGGCCATGCGCTGTCACCGGATACGGTCGAGCGCCTGCGCGGCCGCGGCGTGCCGGTGGGACAGGACGGGGCGGGGTACTGGCGCCGACTTGCACCCAGTCCGGAGCCGGAGGATGTGGTGGAGGCGGACGCGGTGCGCCAGTTGGTGCGTGAAGGCAAGATCGTGATCGCGGCGGGCGGTGGCGGTGCCCCCGTCTATTTCGATGAACGACTCTACTGGGAGGGAGTGGACGCGGTGGTGGACAAGGACCGGGTGGCGGCCATTCTCGGCGACCGGCTCGGTGCCGACGCATTGTTGATCCTCACGGACGTGGACGCTGTATATCAGGGATGGGGTACCCCGCATGCCGAGCCGCTGAAGCAGCTGACCGTGGCCCAGGCCGAGGCGCTGCTCGAGAGCGGCGAGCTCGGCAAGGGCAGCATGCGACCGAAGGTCGAGGCCTCCGTGGCTTTTCTGCGGGGCGGCGGCAAGCGGGCGATCGTGGCACATTTGGCTGACGGCCTCGCGGCCATTCGCGGCGAGGCGGGAACGACGATAACAGGAGACGTGGAGTGAACTTGCACGAATACCAGGCGCGTGGTCTGCTCAAGGCGGCGGGGATTCCGGTTCCCGACGGAGAAGTGGCCACGACGCCGGACGAGGTGGAGGCGATCGCGAAGAAGATGGGAGGGGCGGTCGTAGTGAAGGCGCAGGTGCACGTTGGCGGGCGCGGCAAGGCGGGCGGCGTGAAGCTCGCGAAGAATCCCGCGGAGGCCAAGGCGCACGCCGGCGCGATCCTGGGAATGCAGATCAAGGGGCTCACGGTCGAAAAGGTGCTGGTGGTGCCGATGGCCGACATCGCGACGGAGAGCTACGTGGGCGTGATCGTGGACCGCGCTACGCAGCGACCGGTGATGATGGTGAGCCCCGCCGGCGGCGTGGACATCGAGGAAGTCGCGGCCAAGACGCCGGAGAAGATCTTCAAGGCCGCGGTGGATCCGCGCTACGGCCTGCTGCCGCACCAGGCGATGGATCTCGCCTTCAAGTTGTACGACGACGTGAAGCAGGTGCGGCAGGCGGCCCGGATCATGCAGCAGCTGTACCAGGCATTCCGGGACGCGGGTGGCACGCTGGCCGAGATCAACCCGCTCATCACGACGTCGGACGGCCAGGTCGTGGCGTTGGACGCCAAGCTCTCGGTGGACGACAACGAGCTGGACCGGCGTCCCAACATCGCGGCGCTGCGCGACGTAGGCGCGGAGGATCCGCATGAGGTCGAGGCTCGCGAAGCCGATCTCACCTACATCAAGCTGGACGGCGACGTGGGCTGTTGCGTGAATGGGGCGGGACTCGCGATGGCAACGATGGACCTGGTGAAGTACTATGGCGGCGACCCCGCCAACTTCCTGGACATCGGGGGCAGCAGCAGCCCGGAGAAGGTGGTGACGGCGCTCCAGATCATCACCAGCGACTCCAAGGTGAAGTGCATCCTGTTCAACATCTTCGGCGGCATCACCCGGTGTGATGATGTGGCCAACGGCATCGTGGCCGGCAGCAAGAAGGTCGAGCTGGACCGGCCCATGGTGATCCGCCTGACGGGCACCAACGAGGAAATCGCGGTGGACATCCTCAAGAAAGCCGG
>JAUVTI010000226.1 GCA_030601605.1 Gemmatimonadales bacterium | reverse complement strand
GCGCAACGCCCGCCGCCGGCGGTGCGGCCTCGGTGGCGGCCACGTTCGCCTGACCAGCGACCGTGTCCGGCGCCTGAGTACTTCCGTCCCCCAGCACGAGCCATACCCCCACGGCCGCCGCTGCCACGGCTGGGGCTGCCCCCAGCGCTCTGGGACCGCCGCGGCGCGCCGAGCCCGCGGGCGACGCGAGGGGCGGCTGCGAGCCCGGCGGAGGGGGCGTGACCGGCGTCGCGGGCGAGGACTTAACCGACGCCGGCGGCGTGCTGAACTTCTCGAGCAGCGAGCGGGCGCTTCCTGTCCTGGCGAGCGTCATCATGTGAGTGCGCACCGTGCCGCCCTGGCTGTCAGTGACGACCCCGATCGCCTCCACCGCGTCCTCGATGGTGGGCCAGCGATCCTCGGGCTTCTTCTGCAGCATGCGCATGACCGCAGCCCCGATCTCGGGCGGACAGTCGGGCGCGAGCTGCTCGATCGGTGGCGGCGGCGTGTGGCAGTGGTCGTACAGCAGGTTCACCACCGTCGCGCTCTTGAACGGCTGCCGGCCCGTGATCATCTCGTACGCCACGACGCCAAGCGCGTACTGATCGACGGCGCCCGTGATCTCCGTGCCGGCGCACTGCTCGGGGCTCATGTAGGTGGGCGTGCCCACCATCCCGCCGGTCATGGTGAGCGCCTCGGCCTCGGCCACCTTCGCGATGCCGAAGTCGGTGACGACGACCCACCCCTCCGGGTCGAGCAGGATGTTCCCGGGCTTGATGTCCCGGTGCACGACGCCGTTGCGGTGGGAGTACCCCAACGCGCCGCCGGCCTGATTGAGGATCGTCTGCACGACCGGAATCGGAAGCGCGCCCACTTCCTTGATCACCGATTCGAGCGTGCGGCCCTCGATGTACTTCATCACGAAGTACGCGATGTGCTCGCTCTCGCGCACGGCGTAGACGGGGATGATGTGTGGATGGCTGAGCGATGCCGCGGTGCGTGCCTCCCGCTTGAAGCGCTCCTGGATGTCCGGATCCATCAGCGTGAGCGCGGGCGACATCATCTTGATCGCGACCTTGCGGTCGAGCGAGATGTCGTGGGCCAGGAAGACGACCGCCATGCCTCCGCGTCCCACCTCCTCCAGCACCTCGTATTCGCCGAGCGTGGCCTGGCGCAGCGCGTTCAGCAGCTTGCGCTCGGTCTCGGCAACGGACTCCTGGCTGGGGCGGCGGATCCTCTGCGTGCGCGCGTCCGTGGGCGCGGCGCCGTCGTCGACGCGCGAGCCACAGATTGCGCAGTAGCGTGACCCGATCGACACCTCGGTGCCGCACTTGCTACAAGTGCTCACGGGTGCTCCGCAGCGGGAGGACTGGGAGTGCGCACGCGATCGCCTGGCTCTAGTGGGCCGACTGCATGTATCTGATCCCGGAGTCGATCGTGTTGCGCCACGCGCGGTCGACGTCGGGGGAGAACTCGGGGTCGTGCTCGCTCACCGTCCGCATCAGGCTCTCCACGAACACCGGATAGAGCGAGGGATCGATGTCGAGATCCTTGCGACTGTGACGCTCGGCTACGCGAGTGAGAATGGTGGGCTCTGACGGCCGCTGGTTGGGGAAGTTGAGCAGCAGACCGATGGCGTGCTGCAGCAGCTTGTGCTGCCTGGTGAAGTCGGTCTCGGCGAACAACGGCTCCGCCTCGGGGGCGGTAGCGAAGAAATTGCGGTAGAACGACGGGAAGAAACCGTCGGCGGCGCAGCAGCGCCGATAGCTGTTCTTTGCGGTGGCCATGTCCTGCTGGCTCACCGCCGTGGATTCGGGAGGCATGATATAGGGGCGCACTCGGTTGTTAACCGAACAATACTATCGGCTTTGGCCCCGTTTCGTCCAGCCTTGGGGGGAGATGGCGCCGGCACCTCGCGACCGAACCTCCATGCGGACAAGGGGTTACGGACGCGGGCGGATTCGGGGCCGCGGCGGGACCGCCACGTGCCAGGCGCCGCTCAACCGCCCACTGACAGCGCGATCAGGTACTGCGCCGCCCAGTAGGTGCCCAGAACCGCGGCCCGAGCCGAGCGGAAACTCCACCGAAAGCGATCCAGCGCGAGCAGCGCGTCCGACACGACGAAGAGCCCCGCTCCCACGGCGGCGGCCAGCGGGGGCCGGCCGCCGAACTCCAGCCACCGCGTGAGTGCCACCCCCGCCATCAGGGTGATCACGACGACGTAGACCGCGACAGGCGCGCGCAGACGGCGGCTCAGTCCGGGCCACAGCAGTGCGAAGAGCGCCGCCCCGACCACGCCGAAGGCCACGAACGGAAGAGCCGCGGCCTCGTAGCGGAGTCCGCTCGTGAACGCAATCAGATACGCGAGGTGAGCCAGCAGGAAGCTCACTAGGCCGGGCAGGAAACGGTCCCTGGGGAGCATCAGGAACACGTCGCCCGCCAGGGACAGCGCCAGGCCCACGCCAACGGCGAACTGGTACCGTGGATCTGCGCTCGGTGTGAGGACTGCCAGCGCCATGATCAGGGCGGTGGTGAGCGGCTTGAACAGGTACACCTGCCGCCGCCCGCCCGCCCCGATGTAGTGCGCCCGGATCGCGAGCAGCGCCGAGATGGCGACCGCGAGGGTGAGAGCGAGCTGCAGGGTCGAGGGCATGGCCGGGGATAGGGGACCGCCCGGGGCTCGTCTGCGGCAAGCGGGGCCGCTTAACACTTCCCTGCCTCTTCACGTCTATCACTCACCAAGAACCGCGGACCGCGGCGTGGGGAATCGAGGGGACATGGTTTTGGGCAGACACATGAAGATGGCGCTGATCGTGGGCTTCGTCGTTGGCTGCGGCTCGAGCTCGTCGACGCAGGACACGGCCGTCGCGCCGGCGGTGCCGGACCTTTCCGGCACGTGGGTGCTCAACGCAGACGCAAGCG
>JAUVTI010000112.1 GCA_030601605.1 Gemmatimonadales bacterium | reverse complement strand
CGCGCTGGCCACCGACTCGACATTTCCCAATTGGCGCGAGGGGACCCCGTTCAAGGCGACCCGTGACTCGATGATGGCCGCGGTCCGCTAGCTGCCGGAGGGCTCGACTATACCGATGTAGGGAAGCGTGCGGTACTGCTCGGCGTAGTCGAGGCCGTAGCCGACCACGAAGACGTCAGGGATATCGAAGCCGAGGTAGTCGATCTCCACCTCCACCTCGTGCCGGTCCTGCTTGCGCACCAGAGAGCAGGTGGCGACCGATGCGGGGTGCCGCGTTTTCAGCAGGTCGATCAGGTACCGCAACGTCCGCCCTGTGTCGATGATGTCCTCGATGACGATGACGTGGCTTCCCTCGATGCTGTCGCGCACATCCATCTCCACCCGTACCTGGCCGCTGGATGCGCTTCCCTTGCCGTAGCTGGAGAGGGCCATGAACTCCACCCGGTGCGGCACAGGGAGCTGCCGTGCCAGGTCGGCCAGGAATATGAACGCGCCCTTGAGCACCGCGAGGAGTACTACGTTTTCCTTCCCCGCGTAGTCGCGTGAGATCTGCGCGGCGAGCTCCGATACGCGGCGCCGGATGTCGGCTTCGGAGATGAGGGTCTTGGGCTCCACGCGATTCCCGCCTCAGGAGCGGTAGTTGCCGAACGTCAACTCGATGCCGTAGTCCTGCGACCGCACGAAAGTGATCACCTCCTGCAGGATGTCCCGCGAGGGACTCGTTACGCGCAGCTCGTCGCCCTGGATCGCTACTTGCGTCTTCTTGTATCCCTGGGCCTTCACGTCCTTCACGATCTTGCGGGCTATGTCCTCGGGGATCCCCTGCATGAAGGTGACCTCGCGCCGGATACGACCGCCGCCGGAGGGAGTGTCCTCGCCGGCCTTCGCGTTCTCGAGAGGCACCTTGCGGCGAATGAGCTTGGTCTGCAGCACGTCCCACAGCGCCTTCATCTGGAAGTCGTCGTCGGCTTCGAGCGTGAGCGCCGCGCCGGCCCGGTTGAACGTGATGGTGCAGTTGGAGCCCCGGAAGTCATACCGTTGCCGGACCTCCTTCATTGCCTGGTTCACGGCGTTGTCGACCTCCTGGAGGTCGGCGCCCGTGGAAATGTCGAAGGAAGCATTGGAAGCCATGGGGAATAATACCTACTTGTCGACCACCACCCAGGCCGCGAAGCCCCCGTCCCGCTCGATCCGCGCCTCCAGTCCCAAGGCGGCCACCATGTCCCGAATTTCCTCTGGCGTGTGGAAGCGGCTGCGCATGAAAGCCAGCTTTTCGGCGAGCGCCACGAGCTTCACGGCGAAGCGGGTGTAGTCAGGCTCCTCGATCACGAGCCGCCCGCCCGGCTCGAGTACGCGTAACAGGTCCGCGATGGCGTCACGCTGATCGCAGAAGTGATGCAGCGCATCCACGACCAACACCCGTGAGAAGCGGCGGTCGGGGAAGGGAAGCGTCTCCGCATGCGCGCGTACCGGGTACAGTCCCTGCTTGGCGCGTGCCTGCCCCAGCATGCCGGCCGAGAGGTCGCTGACCACCAACCCGTCCACCTGCTCGCGGAGCGAGGCGGACACCCTTCCCGTTCCGCCGCCTGCGTCGAGTAGCCAACCGTCTGCCGGTAAGTGCAGCAGTTCGCCCAGCCGCTCGGGATCGGGCGGCGGGATCACCCGGTCGTAGATCCTCGCCAGGAAGTCGAAGTGGTCGGGCATGTTGCTACTGCGGCGGCCAGGTCGGCACGCCGCGGCCCGGTGTCCAGGGGACGCCGGCGGCCTCGAGGTGCTGCTCGAGCGCCACCAGGTCCACCTCGATAAGTGCGCGCAAGTCGTCTACGATGGCGCCGAACTCCTCGGACGCGATCTCGTAGCTTCGCCGGTGTGTCTGTGTGGGCCCGGATGTGGTGGACCAGTGTCCGCGCACCACCGTATTGACCCTCCCGATGATGCCCGGCATCTCGGGTTCACTGCGTCGCCCCTTGGTCGGGTCGCCGGTCAGCGCCTCCCTGAGATCCATGAGCCGCAGCTCCAGCGAGCGGGCCTCGACGCGCAGGTCCGCGTCCACGTTGGGCGAGACTTCGATGGCGCGCTTGATGTACTCGATGTGCTCGGCTGCCTCGGCGGCGGCCCGGCTGGCACCCATGACGGCGCGCTGCAGTTCGCCGGTCTGGCGCTGGAACGCCAGCACCGCCTCACGGTCTGCCGGGGGCAGGCTCGGCATGCCGAGCGACTCGACTTCGAACGGAGTCGGCGGCACGAGCTGCGTGGTGACGCCGTCCACTCGCTTGTCGATGCTCACCGTGTAGGTGCCGGGCAGCGCCAGGGGACCGTTGCCGTCACCGGTGAGGCTGATGGGTCCGAACCCGGGATAGCGGAAGTCCCACGTCACCCGGTGGATGCCCTTGGAGGTCTTGCCGCCGATGCGCCGCACGACGTCTCCGGCCGCGTCCCGCACCGTTAGTATGACCGCCGGATCCTCCTCCCGATCCTCGGCCTTGAGCTCGTCCCATGTCGGGTAGAAGACGTCCTGGCTGTCCTTGGCGAGCTTGGCTTCCCGCCCGTGCCGCTGGGCCTCCTGGGTCTTGAGGGACTCGCGCAGGTAATAGGTGAACGTGGCCCCGAACGGAGGGTTGGGAGCCGTATAGAAGCTGGCGCCCTGGCTCGCCCTGTCGCCGCCGCCCATCGGGCGGTCCTGGATGTACATCAATGCCCTCTTGATCGGGAACAGGTGCGCCTCCTGCTGGACCAGTGCATCACTCAGCTCCCGCAGCGGCGTGTAGTCGTCGAGGATGTAGAATCCGCGTCCGAACGAGGCTGCGACGAGGTCGTTCTCGCGCCGCTGTATCTCCAGGTCGCGCACGACGATGGTCGGAATCCCGCCCTTGAGCCGAATCCACTTCTCACCGCCGTCCACGGTGAAGAAGATTCCGAACTCGGTGCCCACGAACAGCAGGTCCGGGTTCACGTGGTCTTGCACGATCGTGTAGGTAGAGCCGCGCTCCGGCAGGTCACCACTGATGTCCCGCCATGAGCGGCCGCGATTGGTGCTCCTGTAGACGTGCGGCTTGAAGTCGCCGCGCTTGTGGTTGTTGAACACGGCGAAGACGGTGTTGGAGTCGTGCACCGAGGCCTCGACGTCGTTCACGTACGACATGTCCGGGACATCGCCGACCCTCTCGATGCGCGTCCAGCTGGCGCCGGCGTCATCGCTCACCTGTATCAGCCCGTCGTCGGTGCCGACGTACAGCAGATCCGGCACCAGCGGCGACTCCGAGACCGCCACGATCGTGCCGTAGAAGGACGTGGAGCGGTTCTTCGCCACCGCGTCCACGCTCCACACCCGTCCCATGATCTCGAGCCGGTTGCGGTCCATGTTGCGCGTGAGGTCCGGGCTGATGGCGCGCCAACTGTCGCCGCGGTCATCGCTGCGGAACAGGATCTGCGATCCGTAGTAGAGGCGCGTGTGCAGGTGCGGGCTGATCAGCAGCGCCGAGTCCCAGTTCCAGCGCAGCGGGGGCCCGTCCGCGTCTGGTTGCGGCCTGATGTCTATCCGCTCGCCGGTGCTGCGATCGTAGCGGATCAACCCGCCGTACTGCCACTGCGAGTACACGATGTTCGGATCTTCCGGGTCCACTGCCGGATCGAAGCCGTCGCCCCCTACCGTGATGTACCAGTCGCTGTTGCGGATGCCGTGCACGTTGGTGGTGCGCGACGGCCCGCCCTGGGTGGCGTTGTCCTGCGTGCCGCCGTACACGTTGTAGAACGGCGTGTCGTTGTCGATCGCCAACTTGTAGAACTGCGTGATCGGCAGGTTGGCCTTGTAGTCGTATGACTTGCCACGGTCCCACGTTTCGTACACACCGCCGTCACATCCGATGATCAGGTGGTCAGGATCGTCGGGGTCGAACACCAGGGCGTGGTCGTCTACGTGCTTGTACTGGTTGCCCAGGCGCTCGAAGGTCTTGCCCCCGTCCTCCGACACCATCATCCGCGTGTCCATCGAGTAGATGCGGTCGAACTTGTGGGGATCGGCGTAGATCTCCTGGTAGTACTGCGGGCTGCCGCTCACGTAGCTGCTCTGCTTGGACCAGTTCTCCCCGCCGTCCTGCGAGCGGAAGAAGCCGCCCTTGTCACCGGTGGCCTCCACGATCGCGTACACCACGTCCGGATCGATGGGGGATACCGCGAGGCCGATGCGGCCCTTGTCTCCCTTGGGAAGCCCCTTGTTGATCTTGCGCCAGGTGGCGCCCGCGTCGGTGGACTTGTAGATGCCCGACTCCGGTCCGCCGTTGAGCAGCACCCACACGTGCCGGCGTCGCTGGTAAGAGGCCGCGTACAGCACGTCGGGGTTGCGCGGGTCGAAGTGTACGTCGGTCACTCCGGTGTTCTCGCTGATCGCGAGCACCTGCTCCCACGTCTCCCCGCCGTCGGTGGTCTTGTACAGTCCGCGGTCGCCACCGGGCGCCCACAGCGGGCCCTGGGCTGCCACGTACACCACGTCCGAATTGCGCGGGTCTATGAGGATCTTGGCAATGTGCTCCGAGTTCTCGAGGCCCACCTTCTCGAAGCTACGCCCGCCGTCGAGCGACTTGTAGAGCCCGTCTCCGTAGCCGACGCTGCGCTGGCTGTTGTTCTCCCCCGTGCCGATCCACACCACGAAGCGGTTGTTGGGATCGACCGCCACCGAGCCGATGGAGTAGGAGCCGTACTTGTCGAAGATCGGCTTCCACGTGGTGCCTGCGTTCTCCGTCTTCCACACGTTGCCGGAGGCCGCGGCTACGTACCACGTGCTGCGCCGCACCGGGTCCACCGCGATGTCGATTATGCGCCCCGACATGAGCGCGGGCCCGATGCCCCGGAGCTCGAGCCCCGAGACCAGCGCCGAGTCGAGCTCGGGTGGCTTGTCATCGTCGTCGTCGTCGTCCTGTGCGAAGACCGGAGCGGCGACCGAGCACGTGATCGCGAGTGTGAGCAGGAACAAGAAGATCTTCTTCATCGACCCCTCCCGTGTGGCAGGCCCGACGGTCGGGCCTCGAGCCGGCCTGGCCGGCGCGTTCCTAGAGATCCAGATAGAAACCTAGAGACAAGTACGTTGTCTCTACGTGGTTGAACTGGCCCTGCGGCGCCGGGCCCGTGACGAACTCAGCGCCGATCCTGATGTCACGACTGCTGCCCGCGACCGAAAGGAGAATGCCTGCCTGAAGGCTGAAGCGGGGCGTCCAGTCGTTCTGCTGATCCCACAGCACGTCCGCGGCGCCGTAGGGGCGCACGGTCTTCTTGTCCACTCCCTGTGCCTGCAGCCCCGCGCGCAGCGTGAACGGGTCGTGCTCGGGCGGATCGGGTTTGAAGGCCCATCCGCCGCCTCCGTAGAGGCCGATCCACGGCCGCGCCCGCCACCAGCCGAGCAGCTCGAGCGCGTCCCGGGCGTACACGACGCGGAGAGTTTCGAACCGCGTCATGTACTCGTCGCCCAAGTGCGCGCTCGTGTGATAGTAGCGCAGACGCAACCAGTTGCCGCCGCGGTGCAGCACCAGGGGAACCGCGAACACCCAGTCAGTCGTGATCAGGTCCTTCTCTACCGTCTCCATGTTGAAGCGGGCGAATACGCCGCCCTCCACGCCCAGAACGAGAGCATCCTCGAGGCTCTTTCCCGCCAGGCGGTAGAGCGGCACGGACGCGCCGAACGCGGCCTCACCCTCCACGATCGATCCGAACTGCGTGGGGCTGTCCGTGGCGTACACGAGCTTGGCGGCGGTCGTGGGCTGGCGCGGGTCCGCGAAGAGAGTCGGGAAATACTCGCGCGAGGGCAGGAAGCGTGAAGTCTCTTGCGCCGCGAGGGCGGTTGGCGAGAGCAGGACCGCGCCCAGCAACAGGGCGCGAGCTGCGGCGAGCCGCTTTCCGGACATCGAGTAAGTGCTCGTCAAGAGAAAGCGGAGTTTATCCCGGTGTCACGCCACAGGCAAATGCCCGATCTACCAACCCCCGAACCGGAAGCCGGTGCCCACGACCACGAACAGCACGGAGAGGATCGTGACGGCCACGATGTGGTAGGCGAGGACGCCGAGGCGATCCGCGTCGAGCTTCGGGATCACCCTGAGCCGTGCGTGCATCGCGAGTGCGAGAGTGAGCGCCAGGAGCGCGAGCTTCACGAAGATGTGAACCGCGACCGGCGAGCCGAACCCGAACCAGGCGGCCGGACTCGGCAGGTATTGGTATGCGAGCCAGAGGCCCGTCACGATCTGGACCAGCAGGGCGGGCATTCCGAGCCGCGCGTAGCCCGCCTCGAACTCCTGGATCACGTTGGGATCCCGCGCGCGCAGCGCGCGCGGGAGCACCGTCAGTGCCAGCACCAGGTGGCCGCCGGTCCAGATCGTGGCGCCCAATATGTGGATTAGCAGGACCCACTTCATTTGTTTGTCGCCTTTCCGGCTACTGCTGGGCCAGCTTCTGCGTCATCCGCTCGTAGTTGGCCTCATAAGTTGCCAGGGCCGGATGATTCGTTTCCTGGGCCATGCGATAGGCCTTCTC
>JAUVTI010000251.1 GCA_030601605.1 Gemmatimonadales bacterium | reverse complement strand
ATGACGTACACGTCGAACAGCGACAGCTGCTGCTTGAGGCGCGTGAATTTCGGCGGGCCCATGATCCAGACAAGCTATACGGCGGAACGCGGAGGCGCCTGCCGTAGGAGCATGGGAGCGCTGCGGCCTCCTGCCGGGAGGTTAGCGGCCGACCCACGCCATCCCGTCGGGCTCGCTACCCGCCACGATCTCGCCGTCCAACACCCATTCTTCGAGATCGATCACGGAGATCTTGTTGTCCGCGGTGTTGGCCACGTACGCGGTTCGGTTGTCGGGCGCTATGAGTATGCCGACGGGGACCGCTCCCACGGGGAGGCGGCGCACGACTTCCCACGCCTGGAGGTCCACCGCCACGACCTCGTTCCCGCGCGCGTTGGAGACGAGCACCTCCCTGCCGTCCGGGCGTACCTTCACGCGGATCGGAAAGTCGCCGACTTGCAGTGTCCTGGTGACCGTGTTGCTGGCCACCTCGACCTCCGACAGGGTCCCGGCCGCGCGGTTGGAGACGTACACGTGCCGGCCGTCGGGCGACACGTCGATACCCTCGGCGCCCGCACCGGTTGGAATCTGGGCGAGCACTTCTCCGGCACCGGCATCCACCGCGGTCACGCTTCCACCACCAATGTTGGCGGTATAGACCCGCCCCTCGCCCTCGGCCAGCGCAACCATGTGCGTGACACTCTGCCCCGTCCTCACCGCTTTGAGTATCGTCCGCTCAACCGGGTCCAACTGCAGCACGTGCTGCGAGCCTTCTGTGGTGACCCACACCGTACCGTCGACCGCCACGGCGATTCCGTGGGGCCGGGTGTGTGAGCCGAGCGAGATGGTGCCGGCAGGACTCGCCTCGGCGATGTCGATGATCGTGACCGTGTTGCCCGGCCGCGGTCCGGTTCCGTAGTCGCTCACGTAGGCAAAGCGCCCGTCTCGCGATACCGCGACTTCATGGGGCGCGAAGCCGGTCGGAACGGCCGCCAGCTCAGTGCGGGTCGCCGCGTCCATGATCGAGAGGGTGCTGGCGCTCTTGTTGACGACTACGATCTTCTGCGCCGCCGCCATCTCGGGCGCCGCCGTGCACGAGACGGTCACCGCCAGCGTCAGGACCAGAATCCTGATGGTACGGGAGAGTCGGGAGGGCATCACTAGAGCTGTGACAGCTCGGACTCCAGTCGCTCCCGGGACTCCGAATCGAGGGTGTCCGCCACGACTGCGTCGGTCACGCGCGCCCTCTTCATCGAAGTGATCCAGCTGACCAATACCACCGCGCCCGCCAGGATGAAGAGCGCGGGAAGGACGTACGCCAGCAGTCCGAACCCCTCCTTGCGCGGCGCGCCGAGGACCACCTCTCCATACACTTCGTACAGCTCGTCCTTGATCTGCTCATCCGTCGAGCCGGCGGCAACCCGCTGCTTGATCCGCTCGCGCAGCTGTGCCGCCTGGGGCGACGGGCAGTTGGCAAGCGTCCGCCCCGGGCAGAACGGGCTCATCACCTCGTCGTAGAGCTCGTTCGCCTTCGTATCGACCGCCTGATCCTGGGCCCAGGCGCTCGAGAATGCCGCGAAGGTCACCGCGATCACGATCAGTGCCCGGACGAAGATCCGTCGCTTCATGGTTCGTTCCCTCTACAGTTCTTGCCCCCTTGCCACCTACCCCCGCCCGCGCACACGGGTCCAGCGGGAGCGACCCACCCGGTACGCCGAGTCCCATTCATCGTACTAAGGATAAAACGGCGGCCTACTCCTCGGCTAGCCGGAGCACCGCTGCCCGCAGCCGCCGATGCCGGTCGAACAGCCTCACGAAATCCGACTCGCGCCGGCCGCCCTTGGCCCGCACGACGCGAACCAGCGCGCGCTTGTTGGAGGCGCTCCACCGCTCCACCCCGGGGAGCGTCATGATGAGCGGGCTCCATCGATCCCACCACAGGCGCTCGCCCCGCGACCACCGGCTCATCGAGCGAACACCCAGCATGCGCGCCGCCTCGCGCGAGCACGTCCTCACCCCGGCATCCCTATCGGCGCCGAATCTCTCGGCCATGTACGCGGTGACCTTGCGCCCGCTGTTGCCCCCGGAGATGCGCGCCCGGAC
>JAUVTI010000151.1 GCA_030601605.1 Gemmatimonadales bacterium | reverse complement strand
ACCGGGAGGACCTCGAGGCGCTGGAGCGTGTCCCCGTCGTCTGCTGCGTGGACGCCGAGCGCGCTCCGAAGTACCTGGAGGGAACGCCGTTCGTGGATGGCGGCATCCGGAACTTCGTCGTGCTACCCATCTTCCTGAAGCAGAAGCTGTCGGGAGTGATCACGTTGGGATACCGGGAGACCCCCGATCTCACCGAGGATGACCTCGTTCAGGCCCGCCAGTTGGCCGATCAGGTGGCGGTGGCGCTCTCCAACGCGCGCCTCATCGAGGAGTTGGACCAGTTCAACTGGGGCGCGCTGGCCGCGCTCGCCCAGACGGTGGACGCCAAGTCTCCGTGGACGGCCGGGCACTCGCAGCGTGTCACACGGCTCTCGCTCATGGTGGGGCGCAGAATGGGTCTCCCGGCGGAGCAGATCGACGTGCTGCACCGCGGCGGCCTGCTGCACGACATCGGCAAGATCGGCGTGCCGGCGGCGATACTGGACAAGCCGAGCGCGCTCACCCCGGAGGAGATGCAGACAATGCGCGACCACGTGACGGTGGGAGCGCGCATCCTGACGCCGATCGCTGCCTACGCGGACATGATCCCGATCGTCCTGCGGCACCACGAGCGCATGGACGGATCGGGGTATCCCGATGGCCTGGGAGGGGAGGAGATACCGTTCCTGGCGCGGCTCCTGGCGGTGCCCGACGTGTACGATGCGGTGACGTCGGACCGGCCATACCGAGATGCGTGGGCGCTGGAGCGGGCTCTTGGTTTCATCGAGGAGAACACGGGGAATCATTTCGATCCCCAGGTGGCCGAGGCGTTTCGCGCAGTGATGGCGGAACCGGCGCCGGAGATACCGGAGGAGTTGAGTCTCGTGTTTCCCAAGGTGTCGGCGTAGCGAAGCCGAGTTCTCGAAAGGCTGGCGCCCTTGCCCACTGAGAACCACGCACGTTTGAGCGAACAGGCGGCTGAGCTGATCGCGGCCATGAAGCGGGATTCCGGGCCGACGGCGGGGAGCTCGGCCGGACGCGGAAGATCAACGTCCCCGCCAGGAGGCACACGCGTGAAATTTCTGGGAATCGCATTCGCGGTCGTAGCGCTCGTGGGGTTGGTGTTGGTCGGCCTGAGCCTGGCGCCTCCGAACAAGGAGATACCGCCGGAGCTCCTCGGGGTCTGGGCCACTGAAGCCGAGAGCCATGCCGACCGCGTGTTCACGATCACAGACTCGACCCTCATCTTCCAGACGGGTGAGACCGACTCGGTCATATACACTGTTGTGGAGGTCATCCACAACGACACCGACTCCGGTGCCGAGTACGTGATCAGGCACGACGTGGATGGGAGTGTGGCCGAGTTCGCCTTCTACTACATGGCGATGCCGGAGCCTCTGATCCAGTTCAAGAACCAGCGCAACATGGACTGGCGCAAGGCAGGCTCGTAGACGTGAGGCGACTCGCCCTCCGGGGCGTGCTGGTCGCGGTCGGAAGCACCTGCATCACGCCGATCCCGGCGCTCGCGCAGGATCCGCCCTGCGTGGTGATGAATGAGGAGGAGCATCCGCTCGACGAGCGCGCGAGCCCCCTCGATTCGCTCAGCATCGACATCGGGTTCTTCACCGTAAAGGTGTGCTACGGGCGTCCCTCGGCCGCCGGACGGACGATGATCGGCCTGTTCGTACCGTACGGCCAAGTGTGGCAGGTTGGCGCGAACGAGCCCACGATGATCCACACTACGGGCGACATCACCATCGCGGGTATCCGCGTTCCGGCCGGCAGCTACTCGCTCTACGCGGTTCCCGGGGAAGGGCAGTGGGAGATCATCGTGAACCGCTCCACGACGCAGTGGGGCGAGTCGGGCTACAGCGAGGATCTGCGCGTGCAGGAGGTGGGGCGGGCCCCCGTGCCGGCGGAGCGCGGCCCGCGCTACGTGGACAGGCTCACGTTCAGAACCCGGCCGGCCTCACACGGCTACGTCTTCCTCATGCTGGAGTGGGAGCGCGTACAGGTGATGATCCCGATCGGTCCCTGAGGAGTCACGCCAGCGTCGCCCGCCTCCCCACAGCGAAGTACATCACCACGACCACGACGCTCGCCGCGCTCACCGCGAGCTTGAGCGGGGCCGGGGCGGCACTCGCCGACAGGAATCCCTCTATCAAACCCGCTACGACGAGGAGACCGGCAGCTGCGCCAACGAGGCGGATTGCAGACCTCCCGTAAACTACGAGGGCATCTCGTCTGGCGAGATCTCCGGGCGCGACCAGCGCCCTTCCCACCAGGAGTCCCCCCGCGCCTGCGATGAAGATGGCCGTGAGCTCGAGCACGCCGTGGCCGGCGACGAAGGTCAGAATCCAGCCGGCCAACCTGTAGTTGGCGAACAGTCCCAGCACCGCTCCGAAGAACAGACCGTTGAACGCGAGGACCACCACGGTCCCGACACCGGCGGTTATGCCGAACGCGAAGGCACCGAACGCGACCTGCACGTTGTTCGTGATTATCGAGGAGGCGACGAACGGCAGGTATGGGGAAGGAGTTTCGGCGTAGCCCCGCCCCGCTGCCCGCTCGTACTCACCGCTCTCGGCCCGCGCGATCATCACGTCCGGGAGGATCTGCGGGGCTATCTCGGGGCGCTCGCGAACGAGAGCGTACCCCACGATGCCCGGCAGGAGAAACAGCAGCGTCGCGGTGAGGACATACCACCGCGCCTGATACACTGCGGCGGGAAGCTCGTGGAACAGGAGCCTGCCGAGCGGCAGGCGCCGCACGCCGCGCAGGCCGTACAGTGCGTTGTGCCCGGCGCCCACGATTCGCTCGAGATAGGCCAGCACGCGGGGATCCACTCCATAGGTGCGCGCGCGGGCGAGATCGGCGGCCGCTTCGCGATACTCGGCGGCGAACCGCACGACATCTTCACCTTCCAGCGTCCGCAGTCCCTCTTTTTCGAGCAAGGACGCGCGATGCCGGAACCGCTCCCAGTCCTGCTGCTTCAGCGCCACGAACCGCTCCGCCGTTCCCGACGCCGCAACGCCGCTCGTCCCGTGCCGCGCCGCGGTTCTGGCGTGACGCCTGGTGAGTTCGGCGTCATAGAGTTGGATGAGCGCCGCCTCCGTGACGTTGTCTCCCGCCGCCGGCGGGTCCGCCGGTCCCCGCTTCGGAAACCGCTCCGCAAACCGGTACCCCATGTCGTATGCGAGGCGCGAGCGCACCGTGGGAGCCAACTCGTCGAGGCGCGCGATGAACTGCTCGAGGAGCCTGAATTCGTCGTCGGACAGGATGGGGGGCCCCGCGTCGAGTTGCTCGACCGGAGCAGGTAGCGGCGCTGCGAGCGCCAGATCCTCGGGGCGGTCGCGCACAACGATCGTGCCCGCCACGATGTCTCCCAGGCGCTTGTGGCTCGGCTGGAGGAAGACGAACAGCAGGCCGACGAGGTGCGTCCCCAGCGGCTGGATGTCGACCAACCGGATGAGGTTGCGGATGAAGGAAGCCGGGAGCGTGATGGGGTGACCGGTGTCCATCACGACCCGGATGCCGACGCGCCACTTCCCCGGGGTCCTGCCGCCGTTGAAAGCCTCGAAGAGCGTGAAGTAACCCCAGAACAGCACGAACGACACGATGACGAGGAACGCGCCGGCCCAACCGCCCAGCGCCACCTGCAGACCCCCGGCCAGACTGAACGCCAGGCTCACGATCACGAGCAACAGCACCAGCGTGATCAGGTCATAGATCGCCGCAGCCATGCGCGAACCCAGCCCGGCGAGCTCGAGCTGCAGCACGACGTGCTCGGGTGTCTCGACCGATATGCGTCGGGAGAACTGGAGAGTAGCAGGGGGTCGCGCCTCGGGCATCTGCACCGCATCTTACCGCTCGGGAGAGGCAATGGCCACTTATCAGCTGCGCCCGATGTCATTGGGCGAGATCCTCGATGGGGCACTCGCCATCTATCGCAGGTACTTCGCCACCCTCGTGTCGATTGCGATCGTCTGCGAGGGCGTCCCGGCGGTGATGAACACGTACGTCATGCTGGGCGGGGGGATGTTCGAGCACCCGGTGGTGTGGCTCGTCGCGTTCGTCTTCTCCGGCATCGGCGGCATGATCGCGGCCGCCGCCACCGTGTGGGCGATCTCCGAGGCATACCTCGGCCGTGATCCGGCGGTGGGTGACGCGCTGAGCTGCGCCGTGGGCAAGCTGATGCAGCTGTTCATCGCGGGTATGGTCAAGTATCTGCTGGTACTCGTCGCGCTGATCTTCTTCATCCTTCCCGGAATCGTGGTGGCGTGCGGGTACGCGGTGGTCGTGCAGGCCGTGGTGCTCGAGGATCTGCCGTCCGGCACCGACGCCCTGGGGCGGTCATGGTACCTCACCAAGGGCTACAAGGGGAAGGCCCTGGGGATCGGCTTCGTGATGTTCGCCCTGATACTGCTGCCGCTGTTCGTCGCGGGTGCGTTGGCGGTGTTCGTGCCGGGTCTCCATACGGTGTTCAGCGTGGGCGGCCAGTTGCTGCAGCTGATGATCTATCCGGTGGTGTCCTGCGCCTTCACGCTGTTCTACTACGATCTCCGGGTGCGCAAGGAGGCGTTCGACCTCGATCACCTCAGCCGGCAGATCGGACTCGGAGTCGAGCCGGCGGAGGCGTGAGTCCCGCGCCCCAGATCCCGGCTGCGGACTCCATCAGCGCCGCACTGAACCGAGTCTTCTCGGACACGAAGTACGACTGGGAAGCGTCCAGTGACCCCTTCCGTTTCCTGAGGGAGCTGCTCTACGACCTCGCAATGTGGCTCGAGGGGCTGCGCGAATCACATCCGGCGGTGTACGTGGTGTTCCTGGGGCTGCTCACCGGAGTGCTGCTGGCCATCCTCGTTCACTTCGGCTACCTGGTGTGGCGAGCGTTGAGGCCGAGGGCGCTTCCGGAGGAAGACCGTTCGGCGGCGGCACCCGATTGGAGGGACGCGGCCTGGCACGTGAACGAAGCCGCGCGCCTGGCGACCCTGGGGCGCTACGCCGAGGCGCTCGCCCACCGATTCAGCGCTCTCATACTGGA
>JAUVTI010000222.1 GCA_030601605.1 Gemmatimonadales bacterium | reverse complement strand
GCACCGACGCCGGCGTCCACGCGCTGGGCCAGGTGGTGAGCTTCAACCTGCCCGGGGCCTGGGAGCACTCCGAGCTCCTGCGCGCACTCCGCGCGCTCACTCCGCGAGACATGTGGGTGGCCAGGGTTGGCCCGGCCCCCGGGGGGTTCAACGCCCGGCGTCACGCTACGGCGCGCCGCTACCGCTATGTGGTGGGGTGCGATCCCGCGGCATCTTCCCCATTCCGCCACCTGTACGAGTGGGCGCTCGGCTCGCCGCTCGAGGCCGGCAGGTTGGACGCGGCGGCGGCCGTATTTCTCGGGGAACACGATTTCCAGGCCTACTCAGCTACCGGTCAGAGCAAGCCGCACTACCGCTGCCGGATAGCCGTATCGGAGTGGCAGGCGCGCCCGAACCACCAAGGTTTTATCTTTACCATCGAAGCCGATCGCTTTCTGCACCGCATGGTGCGCTTCCTGGTCGGCATGATGGTGGACGTGGCTCGCGATCGGCGACCGGTCGAAGATGTGGCCCGCATCCTCGAGAGCCGGAACAACCGTAACGCGAGCCCGCCGGCTCCACCCCAAGGGCTCTATCTCGTAGGCGCACGCTACCCTCAACTCGAAGAGGCGACCGAACGATGAAATTCTTCCTCGACACGGCAGATCTGGGCGACATTCGGTGGGCGTCCCAGGCGGGACTGATCGACGGCGTGACGACCAACCCGACGCTGCTCTCGAAGAGCGCGGGCGACGTCGAGCCGACCGATGTGCTCAAGGAGATCTGCTCCATGGTAGACGGGCCCGTGAGTGCCGAGGTGGTAGCGGTGGACGCCGATGGGATGTACGCCGAAGGGCGGGAGCTCGCGAAGCTGGCGGAGAACATCGTAGTCAAGGTCCCGATGCTGGAGGACGGGATGGTGGCCACCGGCCGGCTGGTGGCCGACGGGATCAAAGTCAACGTGACGCTCGCGTTCAGCTCCGTGCAGTGCCTCCTGGCCGCGAAGGCCGGAGCGACCTACGTGTCGCCGTTTCTGGGCCGCCTCGACGACATCGGGCACGACTCGATGGATATCGTGAGGGAGGCCCGCCTCATGTTCGACAACTACGGGCTGGAAACCGAGATCCTGGCCGCCTCGATCCGCCACCCGCGGCACGTGGCCGAGGCCGCGATGGTGGGCGCCGACGTGGCTACCATGCCCACTGCAGTCCTCAGGAAGCTGCTGCTCCATCCGCTCACGGACCGCGGGCTGGACCAGTTCCTGAACGACTGGAGCAAGCTCATCGCCCGCAGCAAGGTGAACGCTTGAGGGCTGCCCTCTCCCTGGTCATTGCGTTTTGTCTGGCGTGCGGTGACGCCCCTCCAGAGGCACACGCCTCTGTGGCGGCCCTCCCCGCGCCGAGTCCAGCCCAGCAGGAACCGGCGGGGCGTAACGAGGTCAGCGACGGCATTGCGACTGCACGTAGCTCGGCCATTGCCGTCGCGGCCGAGCGCGTCGCACCGGCCGTCGTCAGCGTCAACGTGGTGCGCCTGGTGCGGAGCCGGGCGCGCAGCGCCCTGGACTGGTTCTTCGTTCCACGCGGCTACGAGCGAGAGGTGTCTGGACTCGGATCCGGGTTCGTGGTCTCACCCGACGGCATAGTCATCACCAACCAGCACGTCACCGCCGACGCGGAGGAGATCGTGGTGACGACCCGTGACGGGGTGGACTACGAGGCGACTCTGCTGGGCGAGGACCCACTCACCGACATCGCCGTGCTCAAGATCGAAGGCGAGCACCTGCCCACGGCGACCATCGGCTCCAGCACGGACCTGATGATCGGGGAGTGGGTCATCGCGATCGGCAACCCGTACGGTTACCTGCTGGGGAACTCCGAGCCCTCGGTGACGGCCGGCGTGGTGAGCGCGGTCGGGCGCAATCTCATCCCCTCGGGACGGGACCGCAGCATCTACGTGGGCATGATCCAGACCGACGCCGCGATCAATCCCGGCAACAGCGGGGGTCCGCTGGTGAATGCTCTGGGTGAGGTGGTCGGTGTGAACAGCTCGATCTTCTCCGAGAGCGGCGGGTCGATCGGGATCGGATTCGCCATACCAATCGAGCGCGCCCTGCACGTGGCCGGAGAGCTTCAGCTCTACGGCACGGTGCGGCGCTCGTGGGTCGGACTGAGCGTGGCTGGGAGCGAGAGGCTGCGTGAGTGGAAGCGCACTGGGGGGCTCGCCGTGACGGGAGTCGCGCCGGGAAGCCCGGCCGAGCGGGCGGGCATCGCGGCGGGCGACGTGCTGATCTGGGCCGCGGGGCACCGGCTACGGACGTTCCTGGACTGGGAGGCGGTCAAGCTGGACGTGGGGCCCTCCGACGAGATCTCGATGACCTATCGCCGCGATGGAAATGAGCGCACCGTGAGCATCAGGGTCGCGGACCTCCCCACGGCGCAGGCAGAGAAGGTGGAGGTCCTCGGTGCGCTCCAGCTCATCACCCTGGACGCCGCCATCCGGCAGGAGCGCGGACTGGAAAGCGAGCAGGGCGCGCTGATCTACGAGATCGGCCCGGCGGCGCAGCGCAGCACGGGCCTGCGGCAGGGCGACGTGATCCTGCAGATCAACCGGCTCCCGGTGGCGCGGGCCGAGGACGTGCAACAGATCATCCGCGATGCGGCCGGCCGCGGGGCCATCCGCGTCTACTTTGAGCGCTCCGGCGCGCTCAGCTACACCGACTTCTACGTGCGATGACCGATCCGCAACGCTACGAGTCCCCACTGGGTACGCGCTACGCTTCGCCCGCGATGCAGCGGCTGTGGAGCGCCCAGCGGCGTGCCGGCATCTGGCGCCGGCTCTGGCTGGCCCTCGCCGAGGAGCAGCGTCGTCTCGGCCTCGACATCCCCGACGCGGCGATCGACGAGATGCGAGCCCACCTGGACGACGCTGACCTCGAGGCCGTGCGCCGCTACGAGCGCCGCTTCCGCCACGACGTGATGGCGCACGTGCACCACTTCGGAGACCAGGCGCCGGCCGCTCGCTCGTTCCTGCACCTGGGCGCGACCAGCTGCTACGTGACCGACAACGCAGAGCTCATCGTGATGCGCGACGCGCTTCGCATCCTGCTCGGTCGTCT
>JAUVTI010000117.1 GCA_030601605.1 Gemmatimonadales bacterium | reverse complement strand
ATGTTGGTGTCGCGCCTCCACCTCGGGGCGGGATGGCCTCACGGAAGCGGCAGTGGAGTGAGGAAACGCGGTCGCCGCACCGCAGCGGCGGCAAAGGCGAGCAACTGACTCGTCCAAACCAGAAGGGGTAATTCCGTGGCGCTCAAGAGAGCGAAGCGATCCAAAATGAAAAAGGCTGCCAAGTCGACCAAGAAGGCCGTCCGCCGCGGGGCGAAGAAGGCCCAGAAGATGCAGAAGACGACTGCCCGCAAGGTGAAGCGGGCCGCCAAGAAGGCGAAGAAGACCGCGCGCCGCCGGGTGAAGAAGGCGACCAAGGCCGCCAAGAAGACGGCCCGCACTGGAGCAAAGCGCGTTGCAGCGGCGACGACCAAGGCCACCCGTGAGCTCAAGAAGCGGGCCGAGGCCCGCAAGCGGGCCACCGAAGGCCGCGCCAAGTCGGCGCTCCCCACGAGTACCGCCCTGCTACACGACGCCCGGATCAACAAGGGGACGGCGTTCAGCGAGGAGGAGCGGGACGCCTACAGGCTCCGCGGGTTGCTGCCGCCGGTCGTGAACACGATCGAGGAGCAGCTGAACCGGGTGTTGGAGAACTACAAGCAGAAGCCCACGCCCCTCGAGAAGTACATCTTCATGATCGCGCTGCAGGACCGCAACGAGACGCTGTTCTACCGCACGGTGATCGACAACATCTACGACATGATGCCGATCATCTACACGCCCACGGTGGGTGAGGCGTGTGCCAAGTTCGGTCACATCTTCCGGCAGCCGCGCGGCCTCTACATCTCGGCCAAGCACAAGGGCCACATTGCCAGGGTGCTGCGCAACTGGCCGGAAAAGGACGTGGGCGTCATCGTGGTGACCGATGGCGAGCGCATCCTCGGCCTGGGCGACCTGGGCGCGCAAGGGATGGGCATTCCCATCGGCAAGTTGTCGCTCTACACGGCCTGCGCCGGCGTGCACCCGCGACTCACGCTCCCCGTCACGCTCGACGTGGGAACGGACAACGAGGAGTTGCTGGAGGACGAGCTCTACATCGGCATTCGGCAGAAGCGGCTGCGCGGCGCGGAGTATGACGAGTTCGTGGAGGAGTTCATCACCGCGGCGGGGAGGCTGTTCCCTGAAGCGCTGATCCAGTTCGAGGACTTCGCCACCCGCAACGCGTTCCGGCTGCTCGAGAAGTACCGCGACCGGATCTGCACCTTCAACGACGACATTCAGGGCACAGCCGCCGTGACGCTGGCGGGCCTGCTCGGCGCAGGGCGGATCACGGGGCAGGACATCACCAAGCAGACGCTGCTGTTCCTGGGTGCCGGCGAGGCCGGCATCGGGATCGCCAGCCTGTGCGTGTCGGCCATGACGCGCGAGGGAATGTCCCAAAAGGAAGCCATGAGCCGGATGTGGTTCGTGGATTCCAAGGGCCTGGTCGTGAAGTCCCGCAAGGACCTGGCGGAGCACAAGCTGCCATACGCCCGCGACTACGAGTTCCTCCCGGATCTGGCGGCCGCCATCGAGGCGGCCAAACCCACCGCCATAATAGGCGTGTCGGGCAAAGCGCATTCCTTCACCGAACCGATCGTGCGCCGCATGGCCGAGATCAATGAGCGGCCCATCGTGTTCGCGCTCTCCAATCCGACGTCCAAGGCGGAGTGCACCGCCGAGCAGGCGTACGAGTGGACGGACGGCCGGTGTATCTTCGCCAGCGGCAGCCCGTTCGATCCCGTGACATACAAGGGCAAGCGGCACGTGCCCACGCAGGGGAACAACGCCTACATATTCCCCGGGCTCGGATTAGGCGCGGTGATTTCGCGGGCCAAGCACGTGACCGACGACATGTTCTACGTCGCGACACGGGCCGCGGCCGACTTGACGACCGACGAGGAGTTGCAGCAGGGCTCCATCCTGCCGCCGCTCGAGGCGATCCGCGAGGTGTCGGCAGCGATCGCAGCGGCGGTCGCGGAGTACGCCTGGGACGAGGGCCTGGCCCGGCGCCGGCGGCCGAAGGACATCATGGCGCTGGTTCGGTCGCAGATGTACTACCCGGAGTATCACAGCTACGTGTAGCACGCGCCGGGCGCGGCGCACAGGAAGCGGCCGCCCTACGGTTCCAGCCCGGCCTCGTAGTTGAGCATGAACTCCAGGAACTTGGACACCGCAACCATGTCATCCGCGACGTAGCGGATGCTGTGGGCATCCGTCCGCTCCACTATGGGCAGGTACGCCAGCAGCTGCGACGGCCGGTAGTTCTTGAAGCGCACGTCGAGGGTAATCGGCTTCTCGAGCACCAGCGGCTGGAAGTCGTCCAGGCGGCGGAGGGCAGCTTCGACCCTCTCCTCGATGAGCGCATACGCCGCCTCCGGCATCAGCGTCCTGGCGGAGTGGAAACTGTAGTTCCACTTGACCACGGCGCCCTCGATGTCTCCCACCACGTGGCGGACCTCGGCCACCGCCGCGTCGTCGCCCGAGACCATCACCACCGGAACGCCGAAGTGCCCCGCGATGGCGGCGTTGATCCCTCCCTCGGGTACGGATTGGCCGTTCAGGCGGATGTCCGCCAGTCGAGCACTGGACATGGTGTGGGCGCGGACCCCATCCGGATTCGTGGTGCCGGCGTGGTAGCCGATGAAGATGGCCGCATCGAAGGTCTCATCGATGCCCTCCATCATCATCAGGGGCCGCGGCCAGGACCGCACGACCGTCACGTCCGGCGGCAGCTCGTCGAGCAGCAGGTTCTGGCCGTTCCCATGGGAATCGCTGATCAATATCTCGGTGGCACCGGCCGCCCGCGCGCCGCGGATGGCGGCCAGGACCTCCTCGGTCATGTACTTGCGCGCCGTACTGTACTCGAAGCCGCTCGGTCCCAGCTGGGCACCGGTCACCACCCCCACCACGCCTTCCATGTCGGCGGAGATGTAAACCTTGTGGGGCCCGCGCTGCGCCCAAGCTGGTGTGGCTAGGATCGCAGCCAGCAGCAGGCCCGAGAGCCCTATCGACCAGGAGCGCATGGCGTCAGTCATCCAGCGTGAAGCTGATCTTCATGATGACCTGCCACTGCGTCACGGCACTGCCCTCGATATGGCCGCGCACCTCCTTGATCTCGACCCAGCGCATGTTGCGCACGGTCTTTGCCGCCCGACCAACCGCTTTCTGCACCGCGTCCTCGATGCTCTTGCCCGAGGTACCGACGATCTCTGTGGTCTTGTAGACGTGATCCTGCATTGACTGCGCTCCTTGAAGGAGGGTGGGTTGAGCGGCGAACGCCTCGTGCGGCGGCCGCACGCGCCGAGGGTGTCAACAATATCCCATGCACGGGAGCGGGGCCAGCGGCACCTCGCACTTGCCTGCGACAGGAGGTGGCGGCAGCTTTGGCACCACTCCCATGACTCTGCATCGCACGACTCACCCACACATACAGATCCGCCGGCGCCTGATGTGGTTCGGCATGATCCTGGGGTCCGTCGTGTCGGTGGGCATCATCGGATACATGGCGCTGGAGGGATGGAGCTTTGTCGAGTCCGTCTACATGACGATCATCACGCTGTCCACGGTGGGGTTCAGCGAGGTCCGGCCCCTCTCACCCCCGGGCCGCATCTTCACGGCGGGCCTCATCCTGGCCGGCGTAGGTGCCGTGACCTACCTCTTTGCCGCCATCTCGCGTTACATCATCAGCGGTGAGCTCACCGGCTCGCTACGGAAGGCACGCATGCAGCAGCGCATCGATGCCCTGAGTGGGCACTACGTCATCTGCGGGTTCGGTCGGGTGGGCCAGCAGGTCATGCTCGACCTGATGAGCCAAGACAAGCAGTGCGTCGTGGTCGAGGCCAAGGCGGACGCGCTGAACGACGCGCCGCCGGCCTGGTCGCGGCGACGGGGGACGACGCCACCAACCTCTTCGTAGCGCTGAGCGCCCACACGCTGAAGCTGGACCTCCCGATAGTGGCGCGGGCCAATCAGCCGTCAAGCGAGCCCAAGATGAAGCGCGCGGGGGCTACGCACGTGATCTCTCCCTACCGGCTGAGCGGCCGGCGCATTGCGCGACAGCTGCTCTACCCGTCGGTGACCGATTTCCTCGACATCGTGATGCACTCGGGGGACCTCGAGCTGTGGCTCGAGGAGTGCCGTGTCACCGAGGGCAGCGACCTTCACAACAAGACGGCCAGGGAGTCCGATATTCGGAGCCAAACCGGCGCCAACGTGCTCGCCATTCGGCGTCACGACCAGGGCGCGATCCTCACGAACCCGCCCGCGGAGATGCGCCTCGAGCCGGGCGACGTGTTGATCGCGCTGGGCACGCGCTCACAGCTCGAATCGTTGGGCGCGCTGGCGAGACACGAGGCCGACAGCTAGCCGGCGACGGCGGACATTCCGGGCCCCAACGCAACGCGGCCGGAGACCAAGGGTCCCCGGCCGCGTGTTCGTCGGAGCGCCGCGAGCTACTGGCTGAGCGATCCGGTGAACAGGTAGTCGTTGTCGGCCACCTGTGCGTGGCATCCCTGGCACATACCGACGCGGCCTGACGCCTCGACGGTCCCGTCGGCCAGGCGCTTCACGAAGAACCAGTCGTTGACGTCCGGATTGTAGCCCTCGGACTTGTACATGATCGTGATCGCGGCGAGGGTGCTGTCCGGCATGTAGTTCTCCTTCACCACAATCGCGCCGGCCGACATGGCCCCGGCCTTGTTCGTGACCGCGTCCAGGGCCAGATCGTTCAGGTAGGTGGTGAGCAGCATGCCGTGGGGCTCTGTGCCCATGTACAGCGCACCCTTGTCCGGCCAGAGGGTCCAATTCTCCGTGTAAGCTGCCTCCTCCATGTGCGTCCAGAGTGCCTCGGCCGTCGTGTCGGGCTGGGCGTAGGACGCGGCCTCACCGTCGCCCTGTTCGGCTGTCGTACACGCTGCGCCGAGCGCGAGAACGCATGCGGTAAGCAGAGTACCAACTGTGCGGAGCTTCATCGTGCCTCCCAAAAATTGGATGTACAGAAGGAGTAACTGCACCCGGCAAGCAGGGGTTCCTCAGCCCCCGGCCCGGGGCAGCCGCTCCGGCAAGTCGGCGACAACGTACGCCATGACCGCCATTGCCGCAACGCAGAGCGCCATTTCGCGGGGGTCCAGCTTGTCCAATGTGTCGGCGTGGCTGTGATGATACCAGAAATACCGCGAGCCTTCCACCGAGAGCCCCATGCCGGGTACGCCGGCACGCATGAGCGGGCCTATGTCCGCCCCGCCGCCCGGCCGCGTGATGCGTCCCGCCTCGATCCGCTCGAGCAGCTTGCCGACCTCGGCGACTATCGCATATGCGGAGTCCGAGCCGCCGAAACCAAAGCCGCTCGGCTGGAACACGCCCGCGTCCGATTCGATCGCGAGCACGATGTCGTCGATCTCACTCCGATGGGCATCACGGTACTCCCTGCCACCACGGAGGCCGTTCTCCTCGTTGGTCCACATCACTACGCGGATCGTGCGGCGCGGCCTGAGTCCCAGACGCTCGAGGAGGCGTACTACCTCCCAGGCGGCAACGCAGCCGCCGCCGTCGTCCATCGCGCCCTGCCCCACGTCCCACGAATCGATGTGCCCGCCCAGGACCACCACCTCCTCGGGCTTCTCTGTGCCCCTCAGCTCCGCCACTACGTTGCGTGAGGGGACGTCGGGATACTGGTGCGCCCCCAGCCTGAGCCGGACGACGATGCGCTCTCCCCGATCGGCCATCCGCTGCAGCAGCTCGGCGTCCTCGATGGTGAGCGCCACGTGCGGAATCTGCGGAACGGTGTCGCTGTAGGACATCGCGCCGGTGTGCGGGGTGTTTAGCGACTGTGGCGTCACCGAGCGGATCATGCTGGCCACCGCCCCGTGCCGGGCCGCCGCGACCGCTCCGTACAGCCGGTAGCGCACCGTCTGCCCGTAGCCCGTGAACGGCGCGTTGAACAGCACGATCCTGCCTCGCGCCTCGCCCGCGCGCCGCTCGAGCTCGTCGAAGTTGCGGACCACCATCACCTCGGCCTCGACGCCCTCCGGAGGGGTGCCGACACTGTTGCCCAGGCTCAGCATCTGGAGCGGCTTGGAGCGCGGCTCGATGAGCTGGGCCGACTCCTGACCCCTCACCCAGCGCGGGACCATGACCTGTTCACCGTGCACGTTCTCGAGGCCGTCGCGC
>JAUVTI010000071.1 GCA_030601605.1 Gemmatimonadales bacterium | reverse complement strand
GCGGGAGATTGAGATTCAGATGCTCTCGTCGGGCGCCTACGCCAACGAGGTGGGGGCCTTCGAGGGCGCGTCGTACGAGGCACGGGGCCTGTATAGGTCCGAGCAGGACTGCATCATGTTCACCCGGAACATGCGCGGCTTTTGCCGGGTATGTCGCCGTGCGATCGAGCGGATCATCGAGCTTTATGCGGGGACATGACGGGCCGGCCGGTTCCTGGGGCGGCTGCAACCACCACCACCTGGAGGTTCACATGAGAATCGGAAGGCGTTTTGCGGGCGTTTTGTTTGGCGCCGCCGCGGTCACCGCGCTCGCCGGCGGAGTGACGGCGTGCAACCGCGCCAGCGCCCAACTCCCGGCCATGACGGTCTACAAGACCCCTACGTGAGGCTGCTGCAATCAGTGGGTGGTTCACCTGCAAGAGAGCGGCTTCGACGTAACGGTTCGCGAAACGCCCGACTTGGAGTCGGTCAAGGCGGAACACGGCATCGGTGAGGAGTTCGCCGCCTGCCACACCGCCCTGATAGACGGCTACGTGGTCGAGGGTCATGTGCCGGCCGAAGACATCAAGCGCATGCTGGAGGAGCGCCCGGATGTGATCGGACTGGTCGTGCCGGGCATGCCGATCGGATCTCCCGGCATGGAGAGCAACGACCGGCCAGCCGACCACTACGACGTCCTCGCGCTCGACAAGGACGGCAACACGTCAATCTTCTCGAAGCACTGATTGGCCCGCCGCGGCCGGCCCTCCGGGGCCGGCCGCTTTCGCATGGAGCAGTAGCGCAGTGCAGTATCTCCTGGAGGACGCAACGCGGATCCTGCGGCGTACGCCCCGTACGCTCTGCGCGCTGCTGAGCGGTCTCCCCGATTCCTGGGCGCGCGCCACCGAGGGCCCGGACACCTGGAGCCCCTACGACGTGGTCGGACACCTGATTCACGGCGAGCGCACCGACTGGATCCCGCGCGCGCGGATAATCCTGGACCACGGCGAGTCCCGGCCATTCGATTCGTTCGACCGCTTCGCCCAATTCGAGGAATCCCGAGGAAAGACACTGGACCAGCTGCTGGAGGAGTTCGACGCACTCCGCGGCGCCAGCGTCGAGGCCCTCGAGGGGTGGAATCTCACCGAGCAGGAGTTGGGCCGCACGGGGCGGCATCCGGAGCTCGGCCGCGTGACCCTGCGGCAGCACCTCTCCACGTGGGTGGCCCATGACCTCGGCCACATCGCCCAGATCGTGCGAGTGATGGCGAAGCAGTACGGCGATCAGGTCGGACCCTGGGACGCGTACCTGCGCATTTTGAGGGACTGATGAGCGCCTGGAGCAGGACACCTCATCCACGCGCTAAAGCGTTGGTCCCACGAGCGCGGGTCGGCACGCCAGCGCAAAGCCAATAGCAACAGAGCGTTAGGTGAACCGAGGACGGTTCGCCCTTGACGTCGTGTTATCAATATGATATCATATTGATAGTGAAAGGGAGGGGAAACCATGTTCCGTGAAATCCAGCGCACCGTGGCGTCAGGCTACCTGGCGCTCTTCATGTTGCTGGCGGGCTGCGCGGCGATGCTCTTCTGGATGGTCCGGGCCATTCAGGCCGAGGCCGTGATCAGCATCATCGTCGCATCGGTCGTGCTCACCGTGCTCGGCGTCTGCTTCGCCGGGCTGTTCATCGTGAACCCCAACGAGGCGCGCGTGCTGCAGCTGTTCGGCGCCTACACGGGTACGTGCAAGACGTCCGGGCTCAGGTTCGCGAACCCGTTCTACACCAAGCACAAGGTCTCCATCAAGATCCGCAACTTCGAGACCGGCAAGCTCAAGGTGAACGACAAGACGGGAAACCCGATCGAGGTCGCTGCCGTGGTCGTCTGGCGGGTGCTGGATACCGCCGAGGCCTTGTTCGAGGTGGACGACTACGACGAGTTCGTTCACGTGCAGAGCGAGGCGGCCCTTCGCGGGCTGGCGGTGCACTACCCGTACGACGCGCACGATACGGACGACATGGCGCTCACGACGCATACCGCCCAGATCGCGGAGAAGCTCCAGGTGCAGATTCAGGACAGGCTCGACAAGGCCGGCGTGGAGGTGATCGAGGCGCGCCTGAGCCACCTGGCCTACTCCCCAGAGATTGCCCAAGCGATGCTGCAGCGGCAGCAGGCCACCGCGGTCATCGCCGCGCGGCGCAAGATCGTGGACGGCGCGGTTGGGATGGTGGAGATGGCGCTCGACCAGCTGTCCGAGAAGGACATCGTGGCGCTGGACGACGAGCGCAAGGCGAGTATGGTCAGCAATCTGCTCGTGGTGCTGTGCTCCGACCGGGGCACGCAGCCCGTCGTGAACACGGGGTCGCTCTACCAGTAGACGCACCGTGGCGCAGCGGAAGCCGTTCCTCCTGCGCATGGACCAACAGGTCCATGAGGCGCTCGAGCGCTGGGCGCGCGACGAGCTCCGCAGCGTCAACGGGCAGATCGAGTTTCTCCTGCGGAGGGCGCTGCAGCAGGCGGGGCGCCTGAAGCGCGAAGAGCAGGACGGGGAGGAGGGCTCCCCCAACTGACGGCCGGGGCGCGCCTGCCGGCGCGCCCTCAGGCCGTGAGCTCCTCCAGTTCCGCGAGCGCCTGCTCGAGAATCTCGGACACCTTGCGGCGCTTCTCCTCATCGTCCCGCAGCTTCCAGGTCGAGCGGTACGCCTGCCCGACGAGGCGACCCACGATTCGCGTGACCTCGGGCATCGGGTCCCTGAGGATCGAGTCGATCGTCTCGTCGACCCGGTCGAAGATCCCATCCACCACGGTGCGGTGCTCGTCGAGGAACTCCTGTCCCTCGTCCGTGATCGAGTAGATCTTCTTGCCCCCGACCTCTTCGCTCTGCACCAGTCCCTCGTCCTCGAGCCACTGGAGAGTGGGGTAAACAGTGCCCGGCGATGGCTTGTAGCAGCCGTGGGTCTGCTCCTCCAGCTCCTTCATCACCTCGTACCCGTGCATCGGCTTCTTCTTGAGCAGGCGCAGGATGACGTACTTCATGTCGCCCGACTCGAACCAGACTCGGCGCCGGCGGCGGCCGCGCCCACCACGCCCACCGCTCCTCGTTCCGAAGATCCAGTCGGCGGGATCCCAGCCGAAGCACCAGGCTCTGTCATTCTCACGCATCGGGACTCCTCCTTGTCTTCCGATATATCTCGACGTTGTATCGTGACGTAATATCGTACGATATATCGTAGAGGTCAACCCTGCCTCGGAACTGGTCGGATCAGTAAAGAGAAGAACGGCCGGAATACATGAGTTTCCGGCCGCAGCGCTGGCCTGCCCGACGGCTCAGCCGCCGGACTCGGCACCTTCGGGATGGGGATGGCGGCGTTGGGGCGGGGCGCTACACCCCAGCCGTCACCTCGTGCAGAACCGTGCGCCCGTCAGCCCCCGATGCTCATCGGCCAGGCCGCTCCGCTGTAGAACGCGATCAGGAGAGCCGCACCGGCGAGGGCCATGTCCTTCATGAAGTGGGCCATCTCGTTCTGCATCATCATCGGGTCGGTCTCTTTCCAGAACGCGTGCATCACGAACGCCGTCGGCACCAGGAAGATGACGATCAAACCGGCGCCGATGAACCGATGCCAACCCAAGAGCACGGATACGCCACCCAAGAGAATCATCAGCCCGCTGACCACCGTCATCGCCTTCGCGGCGGGAATTCCCTTGGCCGTGGCGTAAGCTGCTCCCTCGTTGAGCTTGAAGAAGTGGTTCATGCCGCTCGCGATGAAGATCATCGCGAACAGAACGCGACCAATGAGGTGCATCCACGGATAGAGCTGCTCCGGCATTCTGTGTCCTCCTGGACAAATGATGGAACTCGACGCCACACGATGGGACGCCAGACCACGATGCGCAAGGAGCGGCCGCCCTCGCGGCGCCCCGTTCTCCCGGGTAGTTTGCCACCGTTCCCATTCGGGTAGCAGCGATGACCAAGACGATTCCACTGATGCTCCTGACCGTGCTCGCACTCGCCGATCCGGCGGGCGTCGCGGCACAGGAACGGTTCGAGTTCGATGGCCGCGGACCCTACCGGTCGGCCGTTCCGCAGCCGAGCGACTTGCTCGGGTACGGGGCCGGTGCGCGTCACACCCAGTACGCCCAGCAGCAGGCCGTGCTCGACGCGCTGGTTGCCGCCGCCGGCGATCGCGTGCGCACCGAGGAGATCGGCGTCACCGAAGAGGGGCGCGTGATGAGGGTGCTCCTCATATCGGCGCCCGAGAACCTGTCCCGCCTCGACGAGATCCGCGCAGACCTGGCCAGGCTCGCCGACCCGCGCACCACCAGCCCGGAACAGGCAGCCGCCATCGCGGCGCGCACGCCTGCCGCCGTGATGCTCTCCTACTCTATCCACGGGAACGAGCCCGCCGGGTTCGAGGCCGCAATGTGGGTGGCCTATCAGCTGCTCGCGTCGGAGGAGCCGGCTACGCTGGAGATGCTGCGGAACACGCTGGTCGTGCTCAACCCGTCAGCCAACCCGGACGGGCACGAGCGGTTCGCCGTCTGGTACAACTCCCTCTCGGTGGGGACGGACGAGCCATACGCCTACGAGTGGAACGAGCCCTGGGGCATATGGGGCCGCTACAGCCACTACCGGTTCGACATGAACCGAGACTTCATCGCGCTGTCGCAGGCTCCAACCCGCGCCATGCTCGGCGCGATAATGAGGTGGCACCCACAGGTGTTCGTGGACCTGCACAGCACGACGGAGCAGTACTTCTTCCCTCCGCCCCCGGCTCCCATCAACACGAACGTTCCCCCGCGGACGGTGCGCTGGTTCGAGACCTTCGGGCAGGCGAATGCGGCGGCCTTCGATCGCTACGGCTGGCAATACTACACGCGCGACATCTTTGACCTGTTCTACGTCGGCTACTTCGACGCCGGCCCCACGCTGCACGGCGCCACCGGCATGACATACGAGAGCGACGGCGGCAAGGCGCTAAAGCGGCGCCGTGACGACGGCACGGTGATCACGTTCGCCGAGGGGATCGCGCACCACTACGTAGCGTCGCTCGCCACCATCGAGACGGCCGCAGCCAATCGCGAGCCTCGGCTCCTCGACTACTACGAGTTCCACCGCACCGCCATGAGCGATGCGCGAAACGAGCCGATGCGGCGCATCGTGATCATGCCGGACAACGATCCCACGAATGCGGCCCGGCTCGCAGCGCTCCTGCTGCGGCACGACGTGGAGGTGACCAGGCTCGAGGCGCCATACACTTCCTCGTCCGCCCACAGCTACGTGGCGGGCATGTCCGCAGCGGGCGAGCGCCGTACGTTTCCGCCGGGCGCGCTCGTAGTGGACCTGGCGCAGCCGCAGGGCCGCATGGCACGCGCGCTGCTCGAGCCGGGCGCGGAGCTGGATCCCGCGTTCGTACAGCGTCAGCTCGAGAAGTTCGAGCGCAACCGGCGCCGTGGCAGCGAGGCCAGCTCCGAGTGGTACGAGTTCTACGACGTCACCGCATGGTCGCTGCCGCTGACCCTGGGGCTCGATGCCTACTGGACCGGGGACACGCGCTCGGTCCAGGGCGCCCGCCTCACCCTGCCGGTTTCGGGCGACGCCGTGGGCGCACTCGGGCCCCGCGGTGGAGTATCCGGCCGCGCGCGGTCGGCATACGTGTTCCCCAACGACCGGCAGGGCGCCACGAAGCTCGCCTTGGCCCTGCTCCGCGAGGGCTTCGTCGTCAACGTGAGCACGAAGCCCCTGCGCGCCGACGCCGTCAGCTACCCGCGCGGCACCTTCGTACTGCGTACTTCCCGCAACCCCGACCGACTCCACGAGCGCATTGCGCAGCTCGCCGGGGAGGCCGGTGTGACGGTCACGGCAGTCGGATCGGCGTACCCCGACTCGGGGCAGGTCGGGGTCGGCTCGCAGAGCGTCGACCCGGTATTCCAGCCCCGCATCGCGGTGGCGGCAGGGCGCGGCGTGAGCACGACCGGGTACGGTGCGCTGTGGTACTTCCTCGAGGCCGAGTTGGGGCAACCGATCGTGCCAATAGCGCTTTCGTCGGTAGGCCGGATGTACACGCTGTCTGACTACAACGTGTTCATTGTCCCGGGTGGGAGCTCCGGCACCATCCGGCGGGAGCTGGGCGAGAGCGGCATCGAGCGGCTCAAGCGCTGGGTGCGAGATGGCGGCATGCTGATCGCGTACGACGGCGCCGCAGTCTTCCCGGGGCATGAGGACGTGGGCCTGAGCTCGGTGCAGCGCTTCAGCACGGACGACGACGATGGAGCCGCGGCCGACAGCCTCGTGAGCGACCCGGACCTGACGCCGCCGCTCGTGTCGCCGTCGGCCGAGCCGGGCGACTTCGAGTACATCCCGGGATCGATCTTCCGCGCCACTCTGGACCTCACTCACTGGCTCACACTCGGGTACGCGCAGAAATCCCTGCCTGTGATGCTCTCGGGAGGGACGCTGCTCGCGCCTTCGGAGAGTGGAGACAACCCCGTGGCATTCGTGGGGGACGATCTACTCCTGGCGGGTTTCACCTGGCCCAACAACACGGAGCGGTTGCTCGACGAGACGGTGTGGGCCGCGGCGGAGCGGCAGGGGCGAGGCCATGTCGTGGTCTTCGCGGACGACCCGCTCTACAGAGCGTTTTGGCGCGGGCCAGCGCGGCTGCTCACCAACGCGATCCTGTTCGGGACGGGACGGTAGCTCCAAGACCGAATCGGGCGGCGCCACTCGGCGCCGCCCGATTCAGTTTGTGCAACGCTGACGACTCGCTACCGGTCCTCGTCCTCCCCGCCGCCCTCCCAGAAGAACCCGCGGCCGCGCTCGGGCACGGTCACCGTTACCTCGACATTCCGTTTGTTGCGCTTGACGTGAAGAGTCATCGACTCGCCGGGCTCGTATGAGCGCATGATGCGCAGTGCGTGGGAAGGGCTCGTGGGCGTGCGCCCGTCGATCCCCAGGATCACGTCGCCGCTCCTGAGGTCGATCGAGTCGTCCTTCGGGGGCCGGATTACGAGCAGCCCTTCCGAGGTGCCGAAGTACTCGCCCAGCTCCTCGTCCAGCGTCACCATCTCCATGCTGAGCCAACCGAACGGCAGTAGCGCCCCAAACACACCCTCTGTGAACCCCATGCGCATTCTCGGCTCGCGCACCCGCACGTCCACATTGGGCGCCTCGTAGACCAGCAGGTTGTTGTCCGCCGGGTCGGTCCGGAAACTGTAGGCGTAGGCGAGCGGCTCCAGGTGCCGCACCTTCATCTCCGCGGTTTGCGTCTCATCACCGCGACGGTACTTCACCGAGAGCGTCTCACCCTCCTCCAGCTCCTGGATGACCCCAACCAATTTCTCGCTCGGCGTGTCGTCACGCTGACCCGAGCTGGCGAGCTCAATGCCGTTCGCCTCGACGATGACGTCGCCGGCCTCGATCCCGGCCTCGTCCGCGGGCCCGCCGGGCGTGACCGCACGAATCACGGCGCCAACAGCCTCGCCCCGCCGCCGATCCGTCTCCAGGATGACACCCATCTGGGGCCGGCCCACGCTCACGAGCACGCTCGCATCAACCTCCGGAACGGTCCAGATCCGGGCGCGGGCCAGATCGGTGTAGAGATCCCGGTAATAGCCGGACCGGAGCTGCCGCTCCGCCGCCCGAAGGGCAGCCATCGCTTCGCGCAGCGCCTCGTTGGCCTGCTCACTCTCGGAAGCACGGATCCGGTCGAGCGCGGTCTCGAGCTCCTGCTGTGCCTGCTCGACCTGCTGCATGGCGTGCTCCAGCTCCTTTTCCCGGTCGCGATCCGGCTCCTGCGCCGTGGCGAGGCCCGGAGCGCCCACGCACAGACCGAGGATCATCAGTGTCAGGTGTCGCATTCTCATCTCATTCACTCCTTACAGATGCTCCGGCGGCAACCCCGTTGGGAGCCGCGGTCAGCCAATTCAGTGGCCCACGTAGGACGCCTGGTGCACGTGCGTCACTACCAGTTGATCCATCAGCGTGACGCGCTCACGCCACAGGTCGCGCAGCTCGATCGTCACCCTGCCTTCGTCGCGCTGCATGGTCGCGATGCCGACATCAACGAGCGCGATGCGGTCCTCCAGCTGGACGATCACGGCGACCGTCACGCCACGCAGCACACGCCGCTCGTCCTCGACCTGACGCAGGATGTCCTCGAGCTGCATGGACTCCTGCTGGAGATCGGTGACCTCCTGAGCCATCAGCGGTGGGGTACCCGGACCGGTGAGGCCGCGGGCGGTCACGATCAGCGCTACCGCGGCGGCCGCCGCGAAAGCGCCCCACGCGGCCCGTTGCCAGCGCGCTTGCCGCCGCGACTTCACCAGGGCCTCCCGCACCACCGGCCAGCGGTCGCGGGGCGGGGAGTAGCCAGGCAGCGCCTTTAGCGCCGCCACCCGCTGGTGCAGCCGGTCGAGCTCGACCTGGCAGTCCTCACACTCGCTCACGTGGCTGCGGGTCCAGGCAGACCCTTCTCCGTCCCGCAGGTCCAGGAGTTCCGAAATGGTGCAGTGTCTCAACATTGCACCTCCTTGCCGAGCATGCGCCGCAGCCGCGCGTGCGCACGCGACAACTGTGACTTGGAAAAGCTCACCGTCTTGTCCATCAGCTCGGCTATCTCCTCGTGCGTGTATCCTTCTACGTCGTGCATCCAGACCACCGCTCGCGACGTATCCGACAACCGTCCCATCGCCTGCTCCAGATCCAGCTGCAGTCCTATGTCCCCGTCGCCGCGCCCGGCCCAGACACCTTCCTCCTGCAGCTCGTCCGTCTCGCGGTACTTCTCGTACCGGATGCGGATGAGGGCCTTGCTGGACGCGATCCGCTTGATCCAGGCCGTGAGGCTTCCCGGTGCCGTGCCCCGGAACTTCTTGATGCTCCGGCAGACCTCCAGGAAGGTCTCCTGCAGCACCTCCTCGGCGTCCTCGGCCGTCCGGCAGATCCGTCGCGCCAGCGTGTACACCGTGCTCTCGTAGGCCCGGTACACGTGCTTGAGCGCTTCCAGATCGCCCGACTTCGCCCGTTGGATCGCG
>JAUVTI010000093.1 GCA_030601605.1 Gemmatimonadales bacterium | reverse complement strand
CCAAGCGGATCGCCATGTTAGCCTCCTGGATTCGCGGATTGATGGATCGCTCGGCTGGTTGTCCTGGAAGTTGCCAACGTACCAGAAACACGAGTGATGTGGTAGGGGTTCCCGGCGGGAGGCCCCGGGCGGCCCTCACTCCTCGTCCGCGAAGCCCACGTCGATGGTCATGCCGTCCTTGGCGACCACCGTCTCGGGGAAGACCTCCTTGGCCTCGTCGAGCAGGATTCCCGGGGCACCCGAGAACCGGGCCGAGAGATGGGTGAGCGCGAGCTGCCTCACACCGGCGGCCAGCGCCACCTGCCCCGCCTCCAGCGCCGTGGAGTGGAGCGTCTCGGCAGCCCGCTCCTTCTCCTCCTGGCTGAACGTGGCCTCGTGGATCAGCAGGTCGGCGCCCTCGGCGGCTGCCACCAGGGTCTCGCACGGCCGCGTGTCGCCGCTGTAGACCAGCAGCCGGCCCGGGCGCGGCGCGCCGACGATGTCCTCCGGACCCACCTTGCGGCCATCCTCGAGCTCGACCGTTTCACCCCGGTGCAACCTGCCCCACAGCGCGCCTTCCGGCACACCCAGCTCAGCAGCCTTCTCCGGATTGAACCGGCCCAGTCGCCGCTCCTCACGCAGGGCATAACCCAGTGCCCCGCGCCCGTGCTCCACGCCGATCGCCTCGATGGCGTAGCCATCGCGCTTCAGGACGTCGCCGGCCTTCAGCTCGTGGTACTCCACGTCGAACGGCGGGCGCTCCACTCCCAGCTCCACGGCTGCCCCGAGGTGCTTTTTCGCGCCCTTGGGGCCGTACAGGTGGAGCGGCTCATCCCTCCCCTGCAGGCCGAGAGTGCGCACGAGTCCTATCACGCCGAGGAAGTGATCGGCGTGGAAGTGCGAGATGAAGATCTCCGACAGCGAGAAGGCCGCTCCGTAGCGCATCATCTGGCGCTGCGTGCCTTCACCGCACTCGAAGAGCAGCGTCTCGCCCTCGCGCTGCACCGCGATCGCCGCCACACCGCGCTCGACGGTTGGGCGGGAAGCAGAGGTGCCGAGGAAAGTCACCGAAAGCATGGGGCGAATATACAAAAAAGGAGGGTTAGAACACCTTCACATTCACATACCTGCCCGGGTGCTCCCTCACGTCGTCCAGCAGCTTGCGCAGCGACTCCAGCACCTCGTGCATGTCGTTGTACAGCGTAGTGTCGGTGAGGATCTTGCCGACCGATCCGTCGGGCGAGCGCACCTGCTCGACCAGCAGCGCCATCTGCTGCGTGACCGCGGCGAGCCCCTCGGTCATCTCGCGCACGCCCTCGGTGATCTCGTCGAACTGCCGCACCGATTCCTTGATGGCCGGGTCGGAAATGATGGAGTCGATCGATGCCGCAGCGTTCCTCACCGACCGGAGCGAGGCGGTGATGTCATCCACGATCGGGCCCTCGCCCACGTCGGCCACCACGTTGAGGGCGCGCTCGGCTGCGGCCATCGTGGATTGAATCTGGCTGACCACCTCCTCCGACATGATCGCCTGCGCCCGGCTGAGCGTGCGGGTCGCCTCCTCGGCCAACGCGACGGCGCTCTCGGCGAGCTCGGTCTCGTTGATGCCCACGATCACCGAATCGGGGTCCAGGAATCCCTCGGCCATGCCGGGCGAGAACGCGACGAACTTGGAGCCCAGGAAGTCGAGCGAGCGAACCTCGGCTCCCGCGTCAATGCGGGGCCTCACCTCTTCGCGGATCTGCAACTCCGCCATCACCGAACCGACCCGCTGCAGCCGGACCTTCGACACGCGGCCCACGGTCACGCCGGAGATCTGTACGGGGTCGCCCTGGTTGAGGCCGCTGACGGACTCGAACCGCACCTTGACCGTCAGCATCCCGCGTCCCGTGAGCGACTCGCCGGTGAGCCACAACAGCCCGCCGAACATGATCGCGAGCGCCACGAGGACCATCACACCGACCGTTATTTCCTGCTTGTAGTAGAGATCCATCGCGGTCCCCAATCAGCCGACCACGGCGGAGCCGAAGTCCCTTTCCAGGAACTGGCGCACCGCCTGGTCTTCGCTATCGCGCAATTCGTCGGCCGTTCCGACTTTGCGAATCTTGCCGTCGGTCAGCAGCGCGATCCGGTTTCCCACCCGGAACGAGCCGCGCACGTCATGCGACACTACGACACTGGTGACGCCCAGCTCGCCCTGCAACTTCTGGATCAGGGCGTCGATGATGTCGGCGTTCACCGGATCGAGCCCCGAGGTTGGCTCGTCGTACAGCAGGTAGGTGGGCTTCCCGGCGATCGCCCGTGCGATCCCCACCCGCTTCTTCATCCCGCCCGACAGGTCCGCAGGATACTTCCCCGCGGTCATGGGCGAAAGGTTCACCAGATCGATGCATTCCTGCACCCGCATCCGGCAATAGTGATCGTCCCCGGCGCACTCCGGGTCGGTGATGCCGAGCTTGATGTTATCGAACACGGACATCGAGTCGAACAGCGCCCCGAACTGGAACACGTAGCCGATCTTGGTACGCAGCTGCTGCAGCTCCTTGCGCGGAAGCAGCGGCACCTGCTGGCCGTCCACGAACACCTCACCCCAGTCCGGATGGATCAACCCGTTGATGTGCTTGAGGAGAACCGACTTCCCCACGCCCGACGGCCCCAGCAGCGAGACGGTCTCCCCCCGCTGCACGTCGAAGTCCACGCCGTCGAGCACGACGTTTTCGCCGAAGCGCTTGTGGACGTCGACGAGCCGGATCACAGCAGCAGCTCCGACAGGATCGCGTCGATCGCCAGGATCAACACCGAGCTCGACACCACCGCGGCGGTCGTCGCCTTGCCCACGCCCTCAGCGCCCTTGCCGGTGTTCATGCCCATGTAGCAGGGCACCAACGTAACAGCAACTCCGAAGAACAACGCCTTGACCATCGAGTACCACAGGTCGTACGGCCTGAAGAAGTAACGTGCGCCGTACACGAAGTCGTAGTTGCTGATGTCCAGCGTGTGTCTGGCGGCCATCCACCCGGATAGGATCCCGATGGCGTCGGCGAAGATGACGAGCACGGGGAGCATGAGCGTGCCCGCCAACACGCGCGGGATGATCAGATGCGACACCGTCGAGCGGCCCAGGCTCTCGAGCGCATCGATCTGCTCGGTGACCCGCATGGTGCCCAGCTCGGCCGCATAGCGCGCTCCCACCCTGCCCGCCAGAATCAGGCCGGTGAGCACCGGCCCGAGCTCCAGGATCAGGGACTGGGTGATGACGCCTGCCGCGAAATAGACCGGTATGGTGCCGGTGAACTGATAGCCGGCCTGGAGTGAGGTCACTCCACCCGCAAAGCCCGCGGTCAGAAAGACGATGAAGAGCGAGCCGACGCCGACCTGATAGGCCTGCTCCCAGGTGCGCGGGAGCCAGATGCGCCATTCCCCGAGGCCCCGGAAGATCTCGAAGACCATGTAGGCGATCCGGCCCACATGGGTCGCCCCGAGCAGGAACATCCGGCCCGCATAGCGGCGGAGGTCCAGCTTCTCCACCCCCTCCAGCGGAATCCGGTATGCCTGGGAAAGGCGCCAGCGCTCTTCGGTCATCGGCTCATTGGGCGGGGACCCCTCATAGCACGTACCAGGCGAAGAGTGCAATGATCGCGAGCGCGCCCGCCACGTAGGAGATGACCTCCAGCCGCCGCCGGTAGATCTCGAACGCCGGCGGCATCTGGCCGCTCTCGGACGTGACGGCCAGGCCGCCCATCCGCACCGCGGTGGGCAGCGCCACGAATAGCACGATTACCCCCGCGAGGAGCCCCACGAGGACCATCACCCAGCGGCTGGGCTCGCGCATCATGATCTCGAGCCCACTGGTGGAGTAGTCCATCATCATGAGGAATCCGGACGCCACCACGAGCAGCGCCCCCAGGCCGACCACGGAGGTTTGAATCCGCGCCAGCAGCCGGTACACGCCCGCGCGCACCTCACCACTCTCCTTCTGTGCCCCAAGGGCGATCACCATGCTGGCGATTGCCCCGCCGATCCATAGACACATGCCGAACGAGTGGGCGAACGTGACCAGCGTCATTCTCCTACCTCATCGGTCCTGAAGTCAGGTGTCAGGGGCTGGCGTCCCGCGAATCCGGCCTCCAGCTCGTGCCAGTATCCAATCTCGGGTTCCTCCAGCCTCCAGCAGAGGTATATGTCGCGCCCTTCCCGCCGCGCCTGGAAGTCCACCAGGCCGCCGTCGAGGCCCTTGAAAACGCACCCCACCTGCGTCAGCTCGTCAATGAAGGCGCTGATGCGCCTGGCGATGTCGTCCACCTCCGCCCGCAGCTGATCCTGCCCCTCCGTCTCCCCTTCGTCGGCCTTGCTCTCCGCGGCGATCGCCTCGTAGCGGAAGATGCAGTCCCGCCAGGTCTGGTACTCCGCTACGATGTCCTCCACAATGCGCCGCACGTAGGGGATCGTGGCGTTCGCCTCTTCGAGCGTGAATTGCTTGACCGCGGTTTCAGTCATCTGGCCCGTGCCCGCTGCCTGAGCGGCGGTCCGAGGGGATCTGGATTGCTCCAAAAGTACTCGCTCAGGATGCTTCGAGGAACTCGTGCAGCGCCCGGGTCGCCGCCCTGTAACCCTCCTCGACGTACCGCACCATGCTGCCCACGGCGAAGGTGGCCTGCTGTTCGAGGTTCGGGCGGACGAGCACCAGGGGCGTCGGTCCCTGGCGGAATCGCTCGATGACCCGCTCGGTCTCGGCCGCCATCAGGACCCTGAGCGCGTCATTGTGCGCCTGCAGCATCGGCGGGATCATCGCCGAGTGCTCCGGCGGCGGAGCGTAGAGCGAGGGGCCCACCGCCACGGCCACGATCAGGTCGGGCGCGAACATCGCGGCCACGTCGAGCGGCAGCACGGCGCGCAGGCCTCCGTCCACGTAGTCCCGGTCCCCGATCCGCGCCGGCGGATAGTACAGCGGCAGCGCACACGACGCGTACAGGACCTCGACCAGTGAGACGCGCTCGACGCCGCCCTCTCCGAACAGCGCGAGCTGGCCGTTCCGGATGTCCACCGTGGTAACGGTGAGAGGCGTCTTCAGCTGGTCGAACCGCTGCACGGGGACCAGCGCCTCGATGGTGCGCTTGAGCGGCTCGGCCCTGAGAAAGCTCTCGGCAAACGGCCCCAGCAGGAGCGTGCGCGAGAACTGAGCCACGTCCCGGCGCGAGATCCGGATCATTCGCTTGAGCACGTCGTCGTAGCGCAGACCGGCTGCAAAAGTCGCCCCCACGACGGCGCCCATCGAGGTGCCCACGAAGTGCCCGGGCTCGAGGTCCCACTCCTCCAGCGCGCGCATCGCTCCGGCGTGGGCCGCGGTCTTGGCACCGCCACCGCTCATCACGCACACGACGCGCTCGTACTTCTTCACGAGGTTCGCTTGGTCCGATTCTGACGCCGCTCCTTGGCGGCCTCGTAGCGGCGCATCTGGTCCCAGCCTTCGGGCTCCACTTGCGGCACGTCCACAGGGTGGCCTTCCTCGTCGAGCGCCACGAACGTGAGGTAGCAGCTGTTGGTGTGGCGCCTCTGGCGGGTCACGATCTGCTCGGCCTCGACCCGCACCCCCACCTCCATCGAGGTGCGCCCCACGTAGTTCACGCTGGCCTTCGCGACGACGAGCTCGCCGACGTGGATCGGCTCACGGAAATCCACCTGGTCCACCGAGACGGTGACTGCCGGTCCGCCGCAGTGGCGGATGGCGGCCACGGCGGCCACCCGGTCTACCAGTGACAGAATGATCCCGCCGAACACGTTGCCCTGCAGATTGGCCATGTGCGGCATCATCAACTCGGTCATGATTGACTGGGAGTCCTTCACCGGGCGGGGCGTGTACGCGTCGGCTGTCACCAATCCTCCTTCAGTCAGTTCAAATCGCTCATCCGTCAGTAGTCCACCGGCCGCAGGTAGCTCTCGCCGATCGTCGTGCTGCTCACCATCGCCACGGTGGGCAGCCTGCGCTTCCAGTGCGTGGAGTGGAGCCTGCGGCTCACGATCTCCACGTCCTTCGCACTGAACCCCTTCTCCACCACCTGCGCCTGCTTGAGTCCCTTGAGCAGCCAGTGGAGAATCCGGTCCGCCCTGTCGTAGCTGATGCCGAGGTCGGTCTCGTCGGTCTGTCCGGCCACCAGGTCGGCCGTGGCGGGCTTGCCGACGATCGCGTCGGGCACACCGAGGTGTTTCGCGAGCGCGATCACTTGTGTCTTGAATAGGTCGCCCAACGGGTTGACTGGCGGGGAGTCATCGGCGTGCCACGTGAAGTAACCCAGCAGGCGCTCGGTCTTGTTCCCGGTTCCGAGCGGCAAAGCACCGTGCTTGGCGGAGAGATCGAACAGCGTGATCATCCGCATCCGTGACATCACGTTGCCGCGGCGGGTGGGGTCGGCCTTCGGATCGGCGGCGTTCACGTAGGCGTCCACCGCCCCCGAGATGTCCACCGTGAGGAGCTCGATCCCGAGGTCGTTTGCTATCAGCTCGGCGTGCTCCAGGCTCTCCTCGCTCGACGTGCTGTAGGGCATCCGCACCCCGATCACGTTCTCCTTGCCCAGCGCGCGGACCGCCAGGTACGCGGTTACCGCGCTGTCCACGCCGCCCGAAAGCCCCACGATTCCCTTTCCGAATCCGCGCCGCCGGACGAGCTCGTCCCTGAGGAACGCCGTGAGCCACTGTTCGGTGAGCGCGGGATCGATGTCCATCGCGTCGGCGCCGGCGCCGGGCACGAGAATCGGATGCTCGGTCCTGGCAGCGGGCTTGGGCGTGCGGGGACGCTCGTCCTCGGGGGCGTAGTCGACCGCCGGGGAGGCTCCCTCTGCACTCCGCAGCAGGTTGAGCAGCTGCGTCTCCAGATCGGCCAGCAGCGGCTGCTCCGAGCGCGCTCTCGTTATCTCGTCCTGTTGTATTGTCGCGCTGAGGAGCGCCTCCTCGAACAGCGGCGCGCGCAGGATCACGTCGCCCTGCGGATCCACCACGATCGAGCTGCCCTGCAGGCCCTTGCCGCCCTCGAAGCCAGCGAGTTGGGCGAAGGCCACATAGAAGCCGTGCTCGTTGGCCATCTGGCGGGCCAGTATCTCCCAGCGGCGCACACTCGAGGGGCGCGCCTCATCCTGCCCCCTCTCGTGGTCGGGCTCGATGCCGCGCGCCGGCGATGCGCTCGGGACGATGAGCAACTGCGCTCCGTCCAGCGCCGCCAGCGTCGGCACGATCGAGTGCCACACGTCCTCGCAGATAGCCAGCGCCGCGCGCCCCCACGACGTGTCGAACGCCCGCACCGAGTGGCCGTGGTCCACGAAGCGCTCCTCGTCGAACAGCCCGTAGGTGGGGAGGAACACTTTGCGGTGCACGTGGCGGATGCCGGGCTCGGCGCCACCGAGCGTGGCGTACAGCGCCGAGTTGTAGTAGCGGTTCTGGAACTCCTCGTAGAAGCCGAGCACCACGTCCACCGGAGGCGCCCCGGCCAGTGCGTGCTGGGCTGAGAGGTCGCGAAATACGGTGCCGGCGGTGACCGCGAGCTCCCGC
>JAUVTI010000020.1 GCA_030601605.1 Gemmatimonadales bacterium | reverse complement strand
GGCTGCGGGACGGCCGCACCAGCGCGCAGGCCGTGAGGAAGCCGCACAGCTCGTCCACCGCGAACAGCGACTTGGCCATCGGTGACTCACGCGGCACGCCGGTGTACGAAGCGTGGCCCATTATGGCGGCCAGGATGTCCTCTTCGATGCCGCGCTCGCGAAGGACGCCCACCCCGTGGGAAGGGTGCTCCTCGGTCGGGGAGTGGGCGTCGTTGGGATAGCGTTCGTAGTCGAAGTCGTGCAGCAGGCCCACGACGCCCCACTTCTCCTCATCCTCGCCGTACTTGCGGGCGCAGGCTCTCATCGCGGCCTCCACCGCGTACATGTGCTTTCGCAGGGCGTCGGACGCCGTGTACTCGTGCATCAATGCCAGGGCTTCGTCGCGGTTCATTTCAGTCTCCCAACCATCGTTCACGCCAGATTTGCAGAATGATCAGCGGCCACAGCGCCCGCGCGTGATTGACGCGGCCGCTGCGGTGCTCGGAGAGAAGTTGACCCACCCGTTCGGCCCGCAACACCCCCTCTGCCTGGAGACGGGCCGGCGCCAGCAGCCTGTCCACATCACTGCGCAGGGCGTCGTTGATCCAGCGCCCGATGGGGACGCTGAGGCCGCGCTTGCGGCGGGTCACGAACCGCCGCGGGAGGCGGCGCCGCGCCACGCGCTTGAGCAGCCACTTCGTGGTTGGGCCCCGGACCCGGTAGCCGGTTTCGAGCCCCAAGGCGAACTCCGTGAGCGCCCGGTCCAGGTAGGGCGCCCGCGCCTCGAGCGAGACCAGCATCGTCGCGCGGTCCACCTTCGTCAGCAGGTTGTCGCGCAGGTACGTGAGGTAGTCGAACAACATCACGCGGCGCAGCGGGTCGGGCTCGGCCAGCAGTGCTTCGAGCCAGACGGGCGCCGCCTCGCTGTCGTGCCAGGGCTCCCAGTCATCCGCCTCACCCAACAGTCCGGTCCCGAACCATCTGACGTGCCGCTCCAGCGTTTCGTTAAGCGCTCCTGCGACGAAGCGCTTCAGCAGGAACTCCAGCGGCACCCGGCCGGCGGAGGCAGGCAGTGCGCCGACCAGCCGTGCAACACTACGCCGCACTCCCTCCGGCAGGGCGCCGAACCAGGGTGCGGCCGCGTGGCCCAGGTACGTGGGGTAGCCGCCGAACAGCTCGTCCGCACCCTCGCCGCTCAGCACCACTCCTACGTGCTCCCGAGCCGTGCGCGCGAGGAGATACGTGGGGAGGACGGCCGGATCGGCGATGGGCTCCGCCGTACCTCGGGTCAGCGCATCGAGTGCAACCCTGAGGCCGGGCTCGTCGGCGACCACGGTGTGGTGTGTGGTGCCGAGAGCGGAGGCGAGCCGCCCCGCCGGCATTCGCTCGTCGTACGACGGGTCGGAGAAGCCGACCGTGAAGGTGTGAACTGTTCCGCCGCGAGTCGCCAGCGCCGCCAGCAGCGACGAGTCCACTCCGCCGCTGGAGAACACCCCGACCGGGACGTCCGCCTGCAGCTGCCCTGCTACGGCGTCCTCGAGATGCGACTCCAGACGGCGTGCCGCCTCCTCCTGGGGCAGCCGCAGGACCGGGATCGCCTCCGGGCGCCAAAAGCGGTGGGTCTCCTCACCACCGTCTGAGAAGGCCGCCACCGTTCCCGCTTCCACTTTGCGGATGGCGCCGAACATGGTACGTGGCTCCAGCGCGTAGCCGAGCGTCAGGTAGTCGTCGAGGGCGGTCCGGTCGAGCGTCCTGGGAACCGCTGGATGTACCAGCAGCGCCTGCACCTCCGACGCGAACCACACTTCGGAGCCGACGCGAGCCCAGAACAGCGGCTTCTCGCCGGCACGGTCGCGCGCCAGCAGGAGGCGCCGGTTGCGCTCGTCCCAGAGTGCAATGGCGAACATCCCGTCCAGCTCCGCGATTCCGTCTGGTCCACGGTCGAGGTAGAGCGGCAGGATCGGTTCGATGTCGGAGCGCGAGCGGTAGGGGTAGTCGGCGTAGCGGGCTCGCAGTCGCCGGGCGTTGTAAATGGCGCCGTTGCAAGCGAGCCACACGCGTGCGGCGTGGTCTTTGAACGGCTGGGCGGCCTGTGGCCGTGGATCGGTTATGCGAAGCCGCTCGACCCCGATGACGGCGCCGGGAGTGATGGCCGTAGCGCGGTCGTCAGGCCCGCGGTGGCGCACCGCCTCCCCCATCCGATCCAGGACCTGCGGGGCGCGCAGTGGATCGCGGCCGAAGGAGACCATCCCGTATATGCCGCACATGTCTGCAATGTACGCGAGCGGGATGGGCGGCGGCGTGGCGCCGCGGCGCTACTGCCGCTGACTCTCGATATAGGCCTTGAGGTCGCGGCCCACGGGTGCCTCGGGGTGGGTCACGATCATGCGCTCCGCGATGGGCAGAGCCCGGTCTAGCTCGCCGCGCTTGATGTAATGGTCCGCCAGGGCGAAGAGGTAATCGATGTTGTCCGGCTCCAGCTGCAGGGCATGCCGCAGCGCTGCCTCTGCATCGGCAATGCGACCCCGCGACTGGAGCAACAGACCGAGGTTGTAGTGCACCCGGGAGCGCTCTGCCATTCCCTGAGCCGCCCGCTCCAGGTACGGGAGCGCCTCCTCGGGACGGTTCATCTCCACCAGCAGCAGCGCCAGGGAGTAGGCCGCGTCGTGGAGCTCCGGGTACTCGACCGTCACCTCGCGCAGCAGCGTCTCGGCCTCCTGGTTGCGTCCCATCGAGTTGTACAGCAGGGACAGGTTCACCTTGGCTGGGTAGAACAGGTCGTCCACTTCGATCGCCGTCTCGTAGAACTCTACCGCTCGCAGGGGCTGGCCCAACCGCATGTAGAGGTTGCCGAGGTTGTGCCCAGCGAAGGAGAAGTCCAGGGAGTAGCGCATGGCCGCCTCGTACTCGGCCAGGGCCTCCTGCAGAGCGTCACGCTGATACGGCTCGAGGAGTTGGTCGGGGACGTCCGCAAGGCTGACCGCGGCCTGCGTTCGGATGGCGCTCACGGCGTCGAACAACAGCGGGGCGACCAGCTCGACCAGCGGCTCCGGCTGCGCACCCGGCAGATTGGTCACCGCTGTGTATCTCACGAGGGCATCCTCATCGGCTAGCGCGCGGTTGAACGCGGCCGTGCTCTCCTCCCCCGGGTAGGTACCCAGGAGTGACAGAGCCGTCGCGCGCACGATGGCCGGGTGCAGCGGGTCACCGGCCATCCGGATGAGGTCCGGCATCGCCTCGGGCCGCCCCTCGCGGCCTGCGGCGAGCGTGGTGCCGTAGTGCGGCTTCTTCGCCTCACCGTACCACTGCCGGAAGTAGTCCGCCGACCAGCTCACCGGCTGGTCGTCATGGCACCCGCTCTGGCTGCATGCGTTCGGCGCGCCCGTTTCCAGCGAGAGATCCGGCCGCGGAACCCGCATGCTGTGGTCGGCCCGATAGTCTATGACCATGTAGGGCCGCTCGGGCATGTGGCACTTCACGCACAACGCGCCGTCGGACGGCTCACCCTCGTACACCTTCTGGTGGAAGTGGTGGTCGTAGCTGTCGTAGGTGTCGGCGCGATGACACTGAGCGCAGAGCTCATTCCCCTCTTCGACCAGCTGCAGGCTGTGCACGTCGTGGCAATCGCCGCAGCGCACGTCGTTGCGGTACATCTTGCTCTGCACGAAGGAGCCGTAGACGTACACCTCATCGAGTATCTGGCCGTCGGGGAAGTAGAGCTCCTGATCCAGGAGGGCAGGCACCTGGTAGTCCAGCAGCTCACCGCTGGTGTGGTCGTAGTCTCCGAGCTCCGTGCGCCGGGAGTGACAAGGCGCGCACAGCTCGACCTGCTGCGGGCCGGTGATTCCCGAGGTGCGGATCACGAGGTCGTAGTTCTCGACCTCCGGCCGGGCCATAGGCGGGATCTCTGCCCACTCCACGTGGCTGGAGCCGGGCCCGTGGCATGCCTCGCAGCTCACGTCGATCTCGGACCAGGTAGTCGAAAAGGTCCTGGTGGCGTGGTCGTATCCCTTCCTCAGGTTCGTGGAGTGGCACTCGGCGCACATCCCGTTCCAGTTCTGGCCGTTCCGCGTCCAGTGGAGCCAGTCGTCCGGCGGGATGTCCTGGCCGGGATACATGCGGAACCACTCATCCCGCACTACGTCCCACGCTATCGAGAGGGCCTGCAGCCGGCCTCCCGGAAAGGGCACCAGGTACTGCTGCAGCGGATAGACGCCGAATGTGTGAGTGATCTCGAACTCGCCCATCTCCCCGCCCGGTCCCTCGGTGTGCACGAGGAAGCGACCGTCACGCCGGTAGAAACGCGACGTGACACCTCGATACTCGAACACCGAGTCGTCGAAGTCGGCGAGAACCGTGCTGTCGGTGGCCTCGGCCATCGCGAGGTCGTGATCCGAACCGAGCCACGTGTCGTACGCGTCTTCGTGACACGAAATGCACTGGTCCCGCCCCACGAAGGTGAGGTCGCCGACGCTCGTGTCGGGCGCGATCGTGCGGGCAACGCGTTCCTTCACGACATATGCCGGCACGCTCAACACGATCACCGCGGTCGCGATCATCCCGACGGTGCGCCACCGCGTGAGGTCGCTGCTCACGCGTAGGTCACCTGGGCGGCCTCGAATGTCTGACGCTTCACCGCGCGGCGCGTATCCACCTTGACGATCCCGTTCTCGATCCGCACGGGAAACAGATCCAGCGCCCGTGGGGCGGGCGGGTTCAGTACGTTGCCGCGGATGTCGTAGGCCGACGCGTGGCAGGGGCAGACGAAGCGTCCCTCGTCATCGAGCCACGGGACCGTGCAGCCGAGGTGGGTGCACTCACGATAGAGAGCGATGAAGCCCCCGTCTTCGAGGCGCACGAGGTAGAACTTGCCGGCAGGGAATGCCGTCACCGAGCCGGGCTCGAACCGCTCGACCGGCCCGGCCACGACGATGGCTCCGTTGCTCGCCCGGGCCCGCGCCCGCGGCCGCAGGAAGTCGGCGGCGATCCACACGTACTCGGCCAGCGCCACACCTCCCAGCCCGAGCCAGATCTTCCACACGAAGCCCCGTCGTGAACCCGTCATGAGATCCACGGCCACACGAGAGCCATGCCCGGTCCGCGCAGCCACACGCCGGTCGCGGTCAGCACCGCCAGGGCCGTGAGCAGGAGGACGAACGAGGCCTGGATCGCCTCATTGTTCGAGGCGGCGTAGCGCCGCTTGAGTGCGACGTAGAATCCGGCCAGCGCTGCCGCCAACACGACCGTCGGCAGCAGGCCGTTGCTCACGACCGACGGCATCCCGGGCAGCCACGCGCCCGCGTCGAACCAGAACTCATCGAGTACGATCAAGACAGGTGTAACCACCACGGCCGTGACCGCGGCTATCGCCGCCATCCGCCGTCCCCTGTGCGACAGCAGCAGGACGCCGGAGGCATCGCTGTCGTACCGCAGGTAGGGGATCGCCAGCAGCGCACCCGCGATCAGCAGGGGAATCAGCACGACCGCGAAGAACGGGTGGAAGTGCAGCAGCAGCTCCTGGATTCCCATGAAATACCACGGCGCCTTGGCCGGATTGGGGCTCATTCCCGGGTTCGCCTCGTTCCCCAGCGGAGCGTTGAACACGACCGAGAAGACGAGGACGAACGCGACTAGCGCCAGAGCTACCGCGAGCTCGCGCAGGAGCAGATTGGGCAGGGCGAGAACGCGCTCGGGATACTCCTCCGGCTCCTCGTCGGGACCGCGCGGTACTATCACGCCGCGCGCCTTTCGCACGCGCCAGAAGTGGAATGCCATGAGCACGACGATGGTTACGGGTACGACCGTCGTGTGCAGCGTGTAGAAGGTGATGAGCGTCGCCGATCCGATATCGGTTCCGCCGCGCACGACGCCCTGGAGCCACTCCCCGGCGAGCGGAACGTAGCCGATCATGCTCGTGCTGATCGTGATCGCCCAGTAGGAGAGCTGGTCCCACGGGAGCAGGTAGCCGGTGAAGTTGGACGCCAGAATACACAGCAGCAGTGTGACGCCGATGATCCAGTTGAACTGGCGCGGCGTGTGGAACGCTCCGGTGAAATAGACGCGCAGGAGGTGCAGGAGCGCCACGATGACGAGGAAGTTTGCGCTCCAGTGGTGTACGTTGCGCACCAGCTTCCCGAAGAGGACCTCGTCCCGCATGGCGAGAATCGAGCCGTAGGCCTCCTCCGGCGAGGGTTGGTACACGAACATCATGAGCACGCCCGTCGCCACGAGCAGCAGCACGAGCACGAGCGACATGCCGCCCAATCCCCAGGTATGCGTGTAGCGCAGCGATCTTTCGGGAAGTCGTACAGGCCGGAAGTGCAGCAGGAAGTTCTGGACGACTATCAACTTCCGGTCGCGGTCACTACGGGGAACGAGAGGTCCGCGGAAGATGGAATGCCACACGCCGCTGAGAACGCCCTGGCGCTCTCCGCTCTCCGCCGGCTCGGCCTCAGCCGTCTGCTTCCCCCTCTCCCTCTTCTCGCTCATCGTCGGCACCTGGATGGTACGGCGCAGCGCGCTGCGTGGCAACGAGCGGCGCCGCGGCCAGCAGCGCTTCGGCGCAGGGTCCGTAGGCCACGTACTTCCGGGTGTGGGCCAGCAGAGGCAGTTCGCGGGCCAGCGTCTGCAGGGTCGCGTCGTCGTCGGCGCGGGCCACGAACACGCGTGGGCGCTCGCACGACGCCAGCGCCTCGAGCCACCAGTCTGGATGGCGCAGCGGCGTCCCGGGCGTGCCACGCCACTCGCGGTAGTGCTCGAGCAGGTAGTTGCTCGTGAGCTCGGAGCCATCGGCGGTGGATAGCACGATCGTGCGACGCAGGTAGAAGGGGAGGCTCAGAGGGAAGGCGTGCACGCCCACCACCTGCGTCTGCGGTCCGGCCACCCGGTTCACCGCCTCAGCCAGCGCGGCGGCGGAGCGATCGTCTCCGATTGCGTCCATCAAGCCGCGGCTCACGAAGGGAATCGCCGCGACCGGGAGGCACAGGGCGATCAGCGCGACCTCGCGGCGCGACGCGGCGACCCAGCCGGCGATACCGGCTGCAATGCAGACGAGCCCCAGCGCCAGCGCCGTACCGGGGATGGCCTGTGCGACCGCCGGGGTCGCGGGCACCAGACCCGGTATGGACTTCCCCGCGATCAGCAGTCCGACCCCGATCAGCAGCAGCCCGGCTGCACCGGCGCGCGCGCCCGGCAGCCGCCCGCGTACGCCGTGCCACAGCGCCGCCACCAGGAGGCCGGCGGCCGGAACCAGGGGAAGCACGTACTGGGGACGCTTGGACTGCGAGAGCGAGAAGAACAGGAGCGGTACGAGTATCCACAGCGCCAGGAAAACGAGCCGTCTGTCGGTTCCGGCCGGCGAAGCGGCTGCTGCCCGCCGGTCCCGGGCGCGCCTCCGCTCGAGCCATCCCGCGACGAGAACGATGGACCAGGGTAGAGCGGCGGCCGGGAAGATCGCCAGGAAGTACCAGATGGGACCGGTTCGCCCCAGCTCGTCAGTGGTGAGCCGCCGCGCGGTCTCCGTGACGAGCGCGTAGCCGAGAAAGTCGGGAACGTCCTGCGAGACGGCAAGGACCCAGGGAAGCACGAGCGCGGGGAAGAGCAGCACCCCCACCGGATCGAACAGGGCACGCAGCCGGTGCCGCCAGGCTGCGTACGGGACCACCACCATGAGCGGCACCGCCAGTGCGATGGGCCCCTTGGTGAGAACGCCCAACGCGACAGCGACCCAGGCCGCGGCGCACCAGACCGCGGCGGATGGGCGCCGACCTTCCGTCGCCATGAAGAACCCCACCAGCGCCGACACCACGAAGAACGTGAGCGCGCTGTCGAAGATCACGGTGTGAGCGTAGGCGAGAGTGAACGGAGTGGCCGCCGTGGCGATCGCGGCCGTCCAGGCGGCAGCGCGCCCCCAGAGCCGGGCGGCGAACCAGGCGACCACGAGCAGTGTGGCGAGGGTGAACAGCAGCGAGGGAACCCGCACCGCCAGCTCGGTCGGTCCCAGCACCTCGACAACGGCCGCACCGGCCGCGAAGTACAGCACGGGCTTGTCGAGGTAGGGCAGGCCGTTCAGGCGCGGCAGCACGTAGTCGTTGGTGGCCGCCATCTCCCGGGCAACTTCCGCGTTGCGCCCCTCGTCCGGATCGAGCAGCGGATATCCCCCCAGGTCGAAGGCGAGCCCTGCCAGCACGATGGCTGCGCACGCCAGGAGCCCGGCCGTACTGCGGGCGATCACTGCCCTTCGTCAGATGCAGGCACGGGTGAACCAGGCCCCTGCGCCACGGTGATCGGGATCTCGGTTCGCAGGTCCTCGTCCACCTCGATCTCGAAGCGGTACGTCCCGGCGCTTTGGAACGGAACGTCGAACACGAGTATGCATCCGGCTGCGATGTCCAGGACGCCGGCCGGCGGCTCACCGATGTTCACCGTTCCTTCTCCCTTGATGACTTCGTCACCGCGCTCGCTGACCAGCCGAATGCGCACGTTGTGCTGGCCGATCTCGGTTCGCCTCCCCTTGAGGTGCAACACGAGATGGAGCCGCGGGTGCACGGCCGGGAACCTGCCCACCAAGATGTGGGAGAAGATCCCTATGACGGAGAGCTTCCCGAACCGGTCAATGATCGCATGGTCGCACGCTACGGCGAGGTCGATCTTCATCGGGTCACCGCGAAAGTTCGGAGTGTCTCGGCCAATTCGGCCGCCGTGCTGACGGGTGCCGCGCACTGCGTCCCGGCGCACACGTAGGCTCGGGGGGCCTGTCCGTCCACCATTGCCCGCACAGCTTCGGGCAGTCCCTCGGCGGTGTCGCCCGGCCGCAGCCAACGCAGCACCTTGCGGGGACGGTAGGTGTTGCGCGCGACGCGGCGCAGCTCCCGTGTGGCGTCGTCGTCCTCGCCCACCACGACCACATGAACGGCCGGCATCACCGCCCAATCCACGGCGCGCAGCAACGCGGCCGCAAAAATCCCGAGCCGCAATGCCTCACCCGCGAAGTTCTCCAGCAGCTCGTCGCGGTATGTCCGCCACTCGTTGCGGCCCGTGTGCTCGAAGAGGCGTGAGAGCACGATGCCGGCCACCCCGTTTCCCGAGGGCGTGGGGGAGTCCTGGATCGGCTTGATCTCCTGGTCGAGGAAGCCCTCGCCGCCGCGGCCGGGTACCGTGTCGAGCAACCCGCCGTCGTCCGCGCCGTAGTCGCTCATCACCTGTGCCATGAGCTGCTCGGCCCGATCGAGCCACTTCCCGTCTCCTGTGGCCTCGAATGCGTCGATGGCCGCCTGGGCCACCATCACCTGGTCGTCCAGGATGCCCGACACCTTGCTGCCCGGCGCGTGACGCATGCCGCCGGCGAGGTCGGGTTCCGCCGCCTCATCGAACAGGCGCTCCAGGGTCAGCACGGCGTGCTTCTCCAGGTCGGGTCGGTCGAGGAGCGCCGACGCGCTCAGCATCGCCGAGGCCATGAGGCCGTTCCACCCGGTGTACAGCGTGGTGTCCACGAACGGCCGCGGCCGCTCGGCACGGGCGTGCGCCAGCTTGGCGAGCCCCGAGGCGAGGAGCCGCTCGACGGAGGCCTCGCCCTTGCCCAGCGCTGCGGCGATATCCGACGGCGACTGCTTGAGCCACAGCACGTTCTTCTTCGGGTTGTGGTGCATCTCGCCGGCCTCTTCGATGTCGTAGCGCCGGGAGAGCACGGCGAACTCCTCCGCGTCGGTGGCCGCGCGCGCCTCGTCAGGCGTCCAGGTGAAGTAGTCGCCGTCGTCATTGGGCCCGACATCGGCATCCTGGGACGCGTAGTAGCCGCCCGACGGGTCGGACATGACCTCATCAACCCAGCGCGCGATCCCCTCCACGACCTCCCGGTACAGCTCGGGTCCCCGAGCGTCTCCCGCCGATCCGCCGTCGACCGGCAAGGGCGGCGCGGTAGCGGCGTGAACGTATGCGCTGAGCAGCTCGGAGTTGTCGTAGGACATCTTCTCGAAGTGCGGCACGATCCAGCGCGCGTCCACGGAATAGCGGTGAAAGCCACCACCCACGTGATCGCGAATGCCACCGCGGGCCATTGCACTCAGGGTACGGTGCACGATCTCGGCGGACCATGACTCCCCGGAGTCGAACCAGCGCGCGAGCAGGGAATCCAGCGCCCCGGGATGCGGGAACTTTGGCTGGGTTCCGAAGCCGCCGTGGCGAAAGTCGAATGGGCCGGCCATGGCGTCGGCCGCGCGGGCGAGCATGTCGGGTGACAGTGCCGCGGACTGTGTCGGCTGGGTGTCAGAGCTCAGATGCTCGCTGATCTGCCGCACCTGCTGCGCGACGCGCTCGGGGTTCTCCCGGAACAAGCGAGCGAGCTCGGAGAGCACCGCGCGGAATCCCGGCCGGCCGTGCTTGTTGTCCGGTGGGAAGTAGGTGCCGCCGAAGAAGACCCGGCCTTCGGGAGTGAGAAACGCGGTGAGGGGCCAACCGCCCTGTCCGGTGAGCGCCTGCACCGCTCGCTGGTAGCGGACGTCCACGTCAGGCCGCTCGTCGCGGTCCACCTTGATGCAGATCCAGTCCCGATTGAGGAGCTCGGCGATCGCCGGGTCCTCGTACGACTCGTGGTCCATCACGTGGCACCAGTGGCACCATACCGCGCCGATATCGAGCAGCACGGGCTTCCCCTCAGCGCGCGCCAGCTCGAACGCCTCCGGCCCCCATGGGTGCCAGTCGACCGGCTGGTCCTTGGCGGAGCGAAGGTAGGAGGATTGCTGATCCGCGAGTCGGGAGGTCATCTGATGGCGCTCAACTCTCCGCCGACGGGCACAGGTCACGGATCGGGCAGATCTCGCACTTGGGCGCGCGTGCCGGGCAGATCTGCCGTCCGTGGTGTATCAGGAGGTGCGCGAACAGGGTCCACTTCGAGCACGGCACGAGCTGCATCAGATCCTGCTCGATCTTCTCCGGATCACTGTTGGTCGTCAGGGCGAGCCGGTTCGATATCCGCTTGACGTGGGTGTCCACCACGACACCCTCGTCGATCCCGAATGCATTCCCCAGCACCACGTTCGCAGTCTTGCGGCCCACACCGGGCAGCGCGGTGAGCTCCTCCATCGTGGAGGGGACTTTGCCGCCATGACGCTCCACGAGGCCCTGCGCCATTCCCAGAATCGACTTCGTCTTGTTGCGGAAGAACCCCGTGGACCTGATCTCCTGCTCGAACACCTCGGGGTCCGCGTTGGCGTAGTCCTCCGCCGTGTGGTACTTGGGGAACAGGTCCTGCGTCACGATGTTCACGCGCACGTCGGTACACTGCGCACTGAGAATGGTCGCGACGAGGAGCTCGAGAGGGCTGCGGTGCTCCAGCGCGCACCGGGCCTCGGGGTACTGCTCCTCGAGAGCGCTGATGATGGGCAGGATGCGCTCCGGCGCATCCTTCACTCCGGCGCGCTTTGCCTTCCTGGCCGGCGCCTTCTTCTTCGCGCGCTTCAAGCCTCTCCTTGGGAGCTCACAAGCTAGCTCTGGCTCGCGAGCAGGGCGACCAGGGCCAGATGCAACACCTCGCCCTCGGTGACGATGGACTTGAGCCCGGCTTCCTCGCCGCCCTCGACGACGGGCGCGAAGGGCGGGTCGCGGGCCTCCAGCTGTGCGGCCATGAAGTCGGCCGGCTGCGCCACGACGGTCACCTCACTGAACCCGGGCCGGTCGGGCCGGAGCCCGAGCACCGCGAGCACCGTGACCTCGCCGTGCGATCCCGTCACGACGAACAGCCCGTCGAGCGGCTCGTGCGGCGCCTCGGGATCGACCTGCGCCCAGCACCAACGCTCCGGAAGTTGGATGTAGCACGCCCCGCCCGGCACCTCGGCGAACGTATCGGGAGCAGCTTCGAGAGCGACCTCCTCGATGTCTTGGACGGACACCGAGAACACCGACCTCCCCGCCTCCCAGAAGCGGTACGCGACGTAGACGGTGGTGAGGTACGCCTCCGCGGCCGCAGCATCGCTCTCGACGACCTCCGGCTCCTCGACGTCGGAGAGGATTCGCTGTACCGAGGACAGCATCGCGAACTGGGTTCGGTCGTCCGAGTGCTTTCGCGTGAGCCGCGCCTCTTCCTGGATCACGGGGAAGCGCTCTGCGGCCAACGGGGCGAACGCGAAGTCGAACGGGTCGAGCCGGGTCACGGTGACTTGGGCAGGAAGGAGTCCAGTACGGCCACGAAGTCCTCGAAGTCCTCCACGTAGGGAACGTGGCCGGACCCCTCGAACACCTCGAGCCGGGCGCTGAGACAGCTCGCGACGTTCTCGGCCGTCTCGAGTGGGATCGGGTCGTGCCGACCGTGAATCACGAGGGCCGGAATCGAGAGCTCGCACAGCTCGGTGAGCTCGGTTCGGAGGTCGGACTGAGCGACGCTCTCCCACACGGCCTGCTGGGTGCGGCCGGTTACGCGAAACGGCGTGAGGTCCTGCGCATGTGCCGGGTCCTTGAAGTAGCCGGCCACCGAGAGCTCGAACGCCCGCCGACGGTACTCGTCAGGATCGCGCTGCCTGATGTCCGACTGCTTGAGCTCCTCGCGCGCGCCGACCACGAGAGGATGTGCCATCCGCTCCGCAAAGCGTCGCTGGAACTCGGCGCGGTGCTCGGGAGATGCGGGGGCCGGCGAGACCAATGCGAGCCGACCAACCCGCTCCGGGCGGGTCGCGGCGTACAGCAGGGCGAGCAGTCCACCCCACGAGTAGCCGACGATGGTGGCTGGAGCCGCGTTCCAGTGGTCGATGAGCGCATCCAGGTCGGCTACGTGCTCGCGCCACCCCACCGGCACGTCGCGCCCCACCGGGGAGCGCCCGCCGCCGCGTTGATCGTAATAGCGCAGGCGCCGCCCCGTGGCCAGGGCGTCGAAATGCGGCAACAGATAGTCGTGGTGCGCTCCGGGCCCGCCGTGCAGCACGATTACGTCCGGTCCCTCGCCGACGGTGCGGGTGTGGAGCTCGACCCCGCCCACCGACACGGTCTCCTCGATCGCTTTCAGCCCGGGCGGTTCTTTCGTCACAGCAGGGCCGCGAGTGCGTCCGCGACTTTCCTCACTGCATGCTCTTCCGCCTCGTCGAACCCGTTGGGAACGTCACTGTCGATGTCTATCTGTCCCAGGATCTCGTCGTGCCGGCGCACGAGCACCACCAGCTCGGACCGGGTCTCCACGCTGCAGGAGAGGTACCCCTCGGCCTGTGTGACGTCAGGGATGTTGAGGTCGCGCCGCTCGGCGACCGCCCTGCCGCACATTCCCTCGCCCACTGGTATGCGCGTGTGGTCGGTGGGACGCCCGTCGAATGCCTCGAGGACGAGCTCGTCGCCGTGGAGCATGTACATGTACACGCCCGAGTAGGGCGAGCCCGCCGCCCTGATCTTGGTGGCGACGAGCTCGAGCAGCTCCTTGCGCGAGGCGTCCCCGCAGAAGGCTCCCTGCAGGGCCCGCGCGATCGGTTCCGGATTGAGGACGGTGTCAGCCATGTTCACCGAATCCGAGGCTACTTCAGCGTCGCGGTGGCTTCCTTCCGCTCGCCGTCCCTCATGAAGACGATCGTCACCGTGTCACCAGCCTGCAGGGCCATCAGCGCCTGCTGCAGCCCCCTCAGGTCGGGCACCTCGTGCTCGCCGATCTGCATGATGATATCGCCGCCCTGGAGTCCGGCCTCTGCGGCGGCGCTCCCCGCCCGCACGCCCGTGATGCGCACTCCTCCGGGGGACGCCGTCATGTCCGGAATCGTGCCGAGCGAGGCCCGGCGTCCGGCCTGCGCCGTGGCCGGTGCCGGTGGCGGCACGTCCTGGAAGGTGAGCCCCTCGGGCCGCTGGGCCAGATCCCATGCGAGGTCGGCAGCCAGCGCCGCGACCCTGGCAATGCCCGCGGAGTTGATCTTGTCCCAGTCGTCGGTCGAGCGGTGGTAATCCTCGTGCAGGTTGGTGAAGAAGTGCACGACCGGGATTTGCTGGGCGTAGAACGACGAATGGTCGCTGCGGCCCCAGGGATCGGGCTGCCAGCTGAGCGCAAGTCCGAAGCGCTGATTGCTCGACTCGACCAGCCCCCGCAACTCCGTGGCCGAGCCGACGCCGATCACGATGAGGCTGTCCGAGCGCAGCCGTCCCACCATGTCGAAGTTGATCATCGCGTAGGTGGACTCGTTGGGCCGCACCGGATGGCTGGCGTAGTGCTGCGACCCGATCAGTCCCATCTCCTCGGCGGTGAAGGAGACGAACAGCAGCGTGCGGTGGCTGGCGGCGCTCCGGTTCACGAGCAGCCGGGCGCTCTCGATCAGTGCGGCGGTGCCCGAGCCGTTGTCGTCGGCCCCGTTGTGGATGACCCCGTTGCTGTCGGGATCGAGGCTGCCGAACCCGCCGTAACCGAGGTGGTCGTAGTGGGCTCCGAGCACCACCACCTCGCTGGCGAGGGCGCCGCGGCCCGAAATGGCGCCGATCACGTTCATCACCGGAGTGCCGCCCAGGTTGGTGTGTGCGGCTCCGGGAGCGGTGGGGTCGATCTCGAAGGGCTGGAAGTACCCGTCGGTACCGGCGGGCTCGAGCCCGATCTGGGCGAACCGGCCGGCCAAGAAGTGGGCGGCGGAGTCGAGCCCCGCGGTCCCGACGCCACGTCCCTCGCGGGCGTCGGCGGCCAGGTACCAGACGTCATGCTCGACGCGTTCCGCAGCGGCAGTCGCTGCGGACTGGGCGGCCACGGCGCTCGGCATCAGGGCGAGGACGGCCGCCAGGACGCCAGCGGCTCTCACGGTTGATCGCATTTGTGCTCCAAACATCGTCGGCATACTCCCGAATTGTGTCAGTAGGGCCCGAAACTTAACTAGGGAGAGGGGGTCGAGAGGGGAAAGGGGAACGGGGAGGGGTACTGCAGCACCGTCGTACCCTTCCCCGTTCCCCGTATCTATCGTGGCGTGAAGTCGGTCTTCTGCCCCACCCGCCGTGCGAAGGCGGCCAGGAGCTTGGCGGCGCGCTCCAGATCGGCCGTGTCCACCATCTCGTTCGGGCTGTGCATGTACCGGTTGGGCACCGACACCAGGCCGGTCGGTATGCCCCTGAGCGCTGTGTAGATCGAGTCGGCGTCGGTGCTCGTGTCCTTCGGCGCCGCCTGCAGGGCGTAGGGGATCTTCTCTTTCTTGGCCGTGTCGGCCAGCAACTCGAACACCATGGGGTTCACGGCGGAGCCGCGCGAGAGCACCGGCCCCCCGCCCAGCTTCACGTCCCCGTGCTCCTTTTTCTCGACGCTGGGATGGTCCGTCGCTGTGGTCACGTCCACGACGATCGCGACATCCGGCTCCAGACCCACCGCGGCCGTACGGGCGCCGCCTCCGGTCCAGGAGATCTCCTCCTGTGCGGTGGCCACTGCGTAGACCGCGGCCTTCGGCTTGCGGGCGCTCCGCTTTCTGAGCGCCTCCAGCACCACGTACGCGCCGATCCGGTTGTCTATGCTGCGCGAGGCGATGCGTCGGTTGGGAAGCTCCAGCGCGGAACAGGCCACGACCGCCGGGTCGCCCACCCGCACCCGCTTGAGGGCGTCCTGCTTGTTCTTGGCCCCGATGTCTATCCACATGGAGCTCAGCTTGGTGACCTGGTCCCGCTCATCAGGATTGAGCAGGTGCACCGCCTTCTTTCCGATCACCCCTTCCACGGGTCCCTTCCTCGCCACGATCACCACGCGCTGGCCCACCAGCACCTGCGCGTCCCAGCCACCGATGGTGGAGAAGTAGAGGAAACCCTCGTCGTCCACGTGGACGATCATCAGGCCGATCTCGTCGATGTGACCGGCGAGCATGATGCGGGGCTTGCCGCCCGTGTTGATGGCGGCGAACGAGTTGCCGGAGACGTCGGTGGACACCTCTTCCGCGAACGTTTCGGCCTCGTCGCGCCACACCTGCGCCGGCGCGGTCTCGAACCCTGACGGACCCGGGGTGTCGAGCAATTGCTTCAGGAACTCGAGCGAGGAAGATCTGGGCACGGTTGACACGTCCGATCCTGCCGGGCCGTCCCCCCGGCGGTCCGTGGTGAGTGACCTGCGTTAATCTAGGGGAGCAAAGCTACCCCCTTTAGGCCAGCGCCTCCAGGGTGCCCGTCACCACTCGGTAGAAGCGCTCCACCGAATCGATCTTCACACGCTCGTCGGGGGAGTGCGGGAACTCGATCTGGGGCCCGAACGAGGCCATGTCCATACCGGGCACCTTCTCGCCGATCAGGCCGCACTCCAGCCCGGCGTGGATCGCCTTCATCTCGGGCTCCACGCCCAGCTCCCGCACGTGCACCTCCTTCAGCACCTCGAGCACGTGCGACTTCAGGTTGGGTTGCCAGCCCGGATAGCCATTGCCCTCCTCCACCTCGGCGCCGGCGAGCTGGGCGGTGGCCCGGATGCGCTGGCGCAGCGCCGTGAGCGCCGACGCGACCGACGAGCGGCTGCTGAGCCCGATCGCCAGCGCACCGTCCTTCACGGCGACCGTCGCGAGATTTGTGCTCGTCTCCACCAGGTCGGGGATGTCGTAGCTCATGGCCAACACGCCGTGCGGCAGCGCGTCGATCAACTGCAGCGCGGTAGCCGTCGTGGAGGCATCCCACACCTCGGCAGGCACGTCGGTCCCCGTTATCTCGAACTCCATGCCCGGCTCGGCCGGTCGGAACTCCGCCTGGATGGCGCTGAGCTCACCCTCGAGCGCGTGCTTGAAGGCCGCCTCGTCCGACTTGGCGAGCACTGCTGTGGCGAATGACTCTCGCGGGATTGCGTTGTGCTTGTTGCCTCCCTCGATATCGGCCAGTTGAAACGGCGTGCCGGGGTGTACCGCGTACAGCGCCCGAGCCAGGAGCTTGGTGGCGTTGCCCCGCTGCAGCGGAATGTCGATGCCCGAGTGGCCGCCCTTCATGCCGTGCATGTGGACGCGCAGTGCGACCGCGCCCTTGGGTGCGGCCGCCGTCGACAGCGGCAGCGTGAGGTTGCTGTCGGCACCGCCCGAGCAGCCCACGTAGATCGCGTTCTCCTCTTCGGAGTCGAGATTGATGAGCTGGCGTCCCCGCAGCATCTCGCCGGACAGCTCGGCGGCTCCGGTCAATCCGGTCTCCTCGTCGATCGTGAACAGCAGCTCGAGCGGCCCGTGCACGAGCTCCTTGGACTCGAGGATCGCGAGCATGGTCGCAACACCGATTCCGTTGTCCGAGCCAAGCGTCGTGCCGGTCGCCTTGAGGTAATCGCCGTCCCGCTGTGGCTTGATGGAGTCCTTCGAGAAGTCATGGTCCACGTCAGAGTTCTTCTCGTTCACCATGTCCAGGTGGGCCTGGAGGATGGTGAAGGGCGCTCCCTCGTGACCTGCCGTACCGGGCTTGCGGACGATCACGTTCCCGGCGGCATCGGTTTCGTATTCGAGTCCATTCCGCTCCGCCACGCCGATCACGTACTGGCGCATTTGCTCCTCTTCCTTGGAGCCGCGTGGAATGGTGAGGATCTGGTCGAAGTGCCCCCACAGGGCCTGGGGTTCGAGTGTCGCGACGAAGGTCATGCTCCCTCCTGGTGAGAGCCGTATTCTACTGCGGCGGTCACCGGAGCACGAGCCCGTTTGACAGCGCTCTGTATGAAGGACTACAATGCGCGAGGTTTTTGACCTTATCCCGAGAGTGCTTATGGCAGATAAGAAGTCGTTTACGCCGTTCGTCCCAGCCACCACGAGCATGGCGGAGCTGACGGCCAAGGCTCTCATCCTCGGTGTCATCATGGCCGTGGTACTGGGCGCCGCGAATGCCTATGTGGGCATGACTGCGGGCCTAACGGTGGCCGCCACCTTCCCGGCGGCGGTCGTGGCGATGGCCGTCCTCAGAGGATTCGGAGGCACGATCCTCGAGGAGAACATCGCCCGGACCACGGCGTCGGTAGGTGAGGCGCTGGTGGCCGGCGCCATCTTCACCATCCCGGCGTTCGTGCTGAGCGGGGCGTGGGACGAGCTGCACTACCTCCCCAGCACAGCGATCATGCTGATCGGCGGTGTCCTGGGCGTGCTGTTCGTGATCGTGCTGCGGCGCACGCTGGTGGTGGAGGCGGACCTGCCGTTCCCCGAGTCGGTGGCAGCGTCGGAGATCGTGAAGGCGGGCCAGGGCGGCCAGACCGGAGCGATGTTCCTGTTCGTCGCCATGGGTTTCGCCGGATTCTGGGAGCTGCTCAAGAACTCGCGGGGCATCAACCTGGTGGTGGACCACGCCAGCCGGTTCTTCTCGTTCGGCAGGTCCAGCATCGAGATCGCGGGACAACGGATCGAGTACGCCGGCGGGATGCTGGCCTACTCGCCCAACGCGTCACCGATGCTGATGGGCGTGGGGTACATCGTCGGGACGCGCATCTCCAACGTGCTGTTCAGCGGCGCCGTGATGGGTTGGCTAGTGCTGGTTCCGCTGGCCCTGTTCCTGAACCCTGGACTGGGAGCGGGGCTCGCAGCGGATCAGACCTGGACCGATGTGGCCCTGGACGTTTGGTCGAAGCAGGTCCGCCCGCTGGCGGTGGGCGCCATGATCGTGGCGGCGTTCTACACGCTGTACAACCTGCGGGAGTCGCTGATAACAGGCATCGGCAAGGCGCTCAAGAACATCGGTGTATCTGGCGGTGATGCGGCCGGCGACCGCACCGAGATTGACCTGCCATTGAAGAAGATCTTCGTGGCCATCGGCGGCGCGGCGATCGCGACATTCTTCCTCTATTACTATTTCGCGCAGTCCATCACGGGTGCGGCGGTGCTCACCCTGGTGATGGTCGTGCTCGGTTTCCTGTTCGCCGCCGTGGCGGGCTACCTGGTGGCCCTCATCGGCAGCTCCAACAACCCGATCTCAGGCCTCACTCTCTCCGCGTTGCTGATCGCGGCCGTGCTGATGGTCGCCATGGGCGTGACCAGCGTGCAGGGGGTAGCGGGCGTCCTCGGCGTCGCCGGCGTGGTGTGCTGCACGGCGGGGGTAGCGGGCGACATGATGCAGGACCTCAAGGTGGGGCACATCCTGGGCGGCACGCCGTGGCGCATGGAGATCGGCGAGATCGTCGGTGTGATCTTCGCAGCCATGGTGCTGGCGCTGCCGCTGATGGCGCTGGACCGCGTGTACACGATCGGCTCTGCCGAGCTGCCGGCGCCGCAGGCGGGACTCATGGCGCTGATGGCCACCGGCATCGTGGAAGGCGAGATGGCCTGGGCGCTCGTGAT
>JAUVTI010000252.1 GCA_030601605.1 Gemmatimonadales bacterium | reverse complement strand
CAGGTGGCCGATGAACCCCAGCCGCAGGCGGTTGGCGCCGCGGATTCGGCGGCGCCCGACTCGTGGCCGCCCCTCGAGCCCGGGCGCATTCCGATTCCCCCGTTGGGCATCATCGCGCTCGTGGCGGAGCCGCTCCCAGTCGAGGCGAAGCGTGAGATCAGGCTGTGCGCCGGGGGCGACGTCACGCTGGGCACGAACCTGGACACTTTGTGGGCTGGGCGCGCGTCTGCCCGCCTGGGCTACCGCGTCGAGGCCTTCCCCGACCCCGACCGGCTCTTGGCGCCCCTCAAGCCGCTCGTGGCGGATGCCGACGTCGTGCTGCTCAACATCGAGGGGGCGATCGGCGAGGGAGCGGCGCCGCCCAAATGCAGGCCGGGCTCGACTCGATGCTACGCCTTCCGCCAGCCCACCCCGACTGCCGCCGCTCTGCGCGCGGTCGCATACGGAGCGGCCGTTGTAGGCAACGTCGCCAACAACCATGCGCTGGATGCCGGTAGTGCGGGACTCGCCGCGACGGTGAGCCACTTGGAGGATGCCGACGTCTACGTGACCGGTGCGGACACGCTGCCCACAATCGTCCTGACCAAGCTGCGAGACACGGTAGCGGTGCTGGGGTTCAGCAGTGCCCAGGCCGGCCCCGACCCGCGGGACCTGGAAGCGGTGCGCCGGCACGTGGCACGAGCAGCGGCGCGCTACGGCCGTGTGGTGGTGACCATGCACATGGGTGCGGAGGGAACCCGGGCGCAGCGCACCCCCAACGCCTCGGAGCAGTTCCTCGGCGAGGACCGCGGCAATTCGGTGGCGTTCGCTCACACGGCAGTGGATGCCGGCGCGTCGGTCGTGATAGGCCACGGACCACACGTGATGCGCGCCGCCGAGTGGCGCGGTGATGCGTTGATCCTATACTCGCTGGGGAACCTGCTCACATACGGCCCCTTCTCGTTCGCCGAGCCGCTCAACAAGGGCGGCATCGTGTGCGTGGACCTGGACCACGAGGGACGCGTGTCGGGAGCGGTGCTGCGTTCCACCAGCCAGCGCCCGCCCGGCTACGTAGAGCCCGACCCGCGCGGCCACGCCGCGTGGCTGGTGGACTCGCTCAGCCGACTCGACTTTCCGCAGACGGGCGCTCGCCTGGCGGGAGAGGCGAAGGTGAGGCGTTAGCGGTCCGTGGGGGGCGTCGGCCACCCTGCCTCACTTCCCTCGTTCTGAGCTGCGATCTCGGCGTTGCGCCGCATGCCGCTCGCACCGGGGCGCTCCAGAGGAGTAGCTCCGTAGCGCTCCTCGAACTCGGAATCGCTCATCCGCCTGAGCGAATCGAGAGCGAGCCACTCCAATGTGTCGTTCTGCCCCAACGCCGGATCGTCGCCGGCGCGGGCGAACTTCTGGTTCCAGGGGCAGACGTCCTGGCACACGTCGCAGCCGAAGATCCAGTCTCCCATGGCCGGGTGCAGCTGCGGATCGATATCGCCTCGGTGCTCTATGGTGAGGTACGATATGCAGCGCCGGCTGTCGAGCACCCGCTGGGACGGGAATGCGTCGGTCGGACAGGCCTGAATGCAACGCGTGCAGTTGCCGCAGCGATCCGCTTCGAACGGCTGATCCAACGCGAGCTCGAGGTCGGTGAGGATGCTGGCCAGGAAGAAGAAGGACCCCCGGCCGGGATCGATCAGCATCGTGTTCTTGCCGATCCACCCCAGGCCGGCGCGCTGCGCCAGTTCCCGCTCCGGAACGGGCCCCGCATCCACGTATGCCTGGGCCAGCGTATCGTCGCCACCGAGCGAGACGATGTACTCTGCCAGCTTCTCGAGCGGGTTCTCGAGCGCTGCATGGTAGTCCCGCCCGCGGGCGTACCTGGCGACGTGGCCGTGGCCCGAGCGGGAAGGGGTGTCGGCGTTGTAGTAGTTTCTTGTGACCACGACCGCGCGGGACGCCCCCTCCAGG
>JAUVTI010000069.1 GCA_030601605.1 Gemmatimonadales bacterium | reverse complement strand
ATGAGGTTCTCGGGTATCTCGGGAAACGAGAATCGGCCGGGGAAGTTGAAGGTGATCTCGTCTCCGATCCTGAGAATCGGGCCGCCGTTCACCGATAGAACCTCGGCCTCGTACTCCTCGTCCCGGCCCGTCTTGGAGTTGTAGCGGTGTACCGTGACCATCCTGCCCACGTACTTCTCGAGCAGCTTCTGTGGGTTGAGCAGATCGTACTGGTAGTTCTGCTCCAGGACCTGCAGCCGGCCCCCGCCCAGCGCCTTGATGTAGACCGTCTCGGGCTGGATCTGGGCAGCCACGTCCCTGAACTCGAGCGCGACCGTACCGCGCACAAGCGTCACGTCGCGAACCTCCCGCACCAACCCGAAGTTCTGGTTGTAGACAGTGATCGCCAGGCTCCGCCTCTGGGCGGCCGTGGACTGCAACGCGTCCTGGCCCAGGGCCGGCGCCGGCAAGAGCGCCAGCAGGACAGCTAACACCACGCCGGGCAAGAGGTTGCGTCGTTGCCACACTGCATGCATTGCGGACATCGTCAGCTCCTTGAGACTGTGCTGTTCCGTATGACGATCGGGGCCGGCAATGTTGCACAACCGTCGACCGAACCTTGAAAACCGCCGTAACACCGGAGAGATTACCGCTCTTGATTCGATCCCGCTTGGGAGCGCCGGTGCGCCCGATCCGCGCTTCGACACCTGCCAGGAAAACCGACGGGCTGACGACCACGCAGCACGACAGGAGATCCCCTAGAATGCGATATGGAGTCGCCGCACTTGCCATTGCGTCATTCCTCAGCGCCGCGCCCATCCAGGCGCAGGTGGACGCGCGGATGTTCCGCTACCCGGATGTCTCCGCGACGCACATCACGTTCGTCTACGCGGGCGACGTCTGGGTGGTGCCCAAGTCTGGAGGCGTGGCGCATCGCCTGAGCTCGCCGGCGGGTGAGGAGGCCTTCCCACGCTTCTCGCCGGACGGGGCGCACACCGCATTCAGCGGCAACTACGACGGCAACGGCGACATATACGTCGTGCCCACGATGGGCGGGGAGCCGGTTCGGGTCACGTACCACCCGATGGGCGACCGCATGCTGGACTGGTATCCGGATGGCAGCGCCCTGTTGTTCGCCTCTGCCCGCGAGAGCGGACGTCAGCGGTTCAACCAGTTCTATCGGGTGGCGCCGAGCGGCGGGTTGCCGCTGAAGCTGCCGCTGCCGTACGGCGAGTTCGGCACGCTTTCACCCGACGGCACGACGCTCGCATACACACCCAAGTCACGCGACTACCACACGTGGAAGCGGTACCGCGGCGGGTGGGCGACCGAGGTGTGGCTGTTCAACCTCGAGACCCTGGAGTCACGCAACATCACCAACCACCCGGCGAACGACGGACAGCCGATGTGGTACGGTCGAACCATCTTCTTCCTGTCCGACCGGGACGAGAACCAGCGTTACAACCTCTGGGCGTACGATCTCGACACGGAGAGCGTGCGCCAGGTGACGCGCTTCACCGATGTCGATGTCACCTTCCCCGCCATGGGTCCTTCGGACATCGTGTTCCAGGCGGGCGGGCGGCTCTACCTGCTCGACCTGACGACCGAGCAGATCGGCGAGGTGAGCGTGGAGGTCGTGACGGATCAGGCGACCCTGCGGCCCCGCAGCGAGAAAGTTGCCGAGCTCATCTTCGACGGGGGCATCTCGCCATCGGGCAAGCGCGCCGTGTTCGAGGCGCGCGGCGACGTCTTCACCGTGCCGGCCGAGCACGGACCGGTCCGCAACCTGACGAACAGCTCCGGCATCGCGGAGCGCTACCCAGCCTGGTCGCCGGATGGCAAGTGGGTGGCGTACTGGAGCGACCGCTCGGGAGAGTACCAGCTCACCGTGCGTCCGGCCGACGGCTCGGGCGAGGAACGCACCCTCACATCGTATGGCCCCGGATTCCGCTACACGCCGACGTGGTCACCGGATTCGGAGAAGCTGGCGTTCGTGGACCAGACGATGACCATCCGAATCTACGACATGGACCGGGAGCGGACGACGGACGTGGATCAGGCCCTATTCTGGTTCCAGGGCGCCCTGAACGCGTTCTCGCCCAGCTGGTCGGCGGACAGCCGTTGGCTCACCTACGCGCGCGACTTGGAGAACCGGAACAATGCGGTGTTCCTGTACGACACTCGCTCGGGCCAGCTGCATCAGGTAACGGCCGGGTACTACAGCGACGCGCAGCCCGTATTCGATCCGGACGGCGACTACATCTACTTCCTCACGGACCGGTCGTTCCAGCCGGTGTACAGTGATTTCGACAACAGCTGGGTGTACCCGAACGCCACGAACGTGGCGGCCGCGTCACTGCGACGAGACGTACCGTCCCCGCTGGCGCCCCGGAGCGACGAAGAGGAAGCGGCTGACGAGAACGGAAACGGGGACGACGAGGACGACGACAAGGATAAGGCGGTCGAGATCGACCTGGTGGACTTCGAGCGCCGCATCACGATCCTGCCGCCGGACCCCGGCAATTACACGAACCTCCGAGCCGTCTCCGGCAAGGTGTTGTTCCGCCGTCTGCCGCGCAGCGGGAGCGACGACGACGAGAGCCCGATCGTCTACTGGGACCTCGAGGAGCGCGAGGAGAAGACGGTAATCGGGGATGCCGACGGGTTCGACGTGTCCGCCGACGGCGAGAAGCTCCTGATTAGAGAGGACCGCAGCTTCGCGATAGTAGACGTGAAGGCCGACCAGAAGATGGACGAGCCGCTCCGGGTCGCCGAGATGGAGACGGTAGTGGACCCGAAGGCGGAGTGGCGCCAGATCTTCACCGACGCCTGGCGCCTGGAGCGCGACTTCTTCTACGACCCCAACATGCACGGCGTGGACTGGAACGCTGTGCGAGCGCACTACGGTCGTCTGCTGGAGGACGCCGTCACCCGCTGGGACGTGAACTTCGTGATCGGTGAGATGATCGCCGAGCTCAGTGCCTCCCACACCTACCGCGGCGGCGGCCAGACGGAGCCCGCGCCGCAGCGCGGGGTCGGGCTCCTGGGAGTGGATTGGGAGCCCGACGACGGCGCATACCGCATCGCCCGAATCATCCGGGGCGCGCAGTGGGACGCCGACGTCCGCTCGCCGTTGAGCCAGCCGGGCGTGGACGTGAGCGAGGGAGATTACATCCTCGCCGTGAACGGCATCCCGCTGGATCCGAACCGGGACCCCTGGGCGGCGTTCCAGGGGCTCGCGGGCCAGACGGTCGAGCTCGCCGTGAACGACAGGCCCCGCACAGACGGCGCCCGGCGCGTTCTGGTCGAGACGCTTTCCAGCGAGACGCGGCTCAGACACCTCGCCTGGATCGAGGCCAACCGGAAGGCCGTGGACGAGGCCACGGACGGGCGCGTGGGTTACGTGTACGTGCGCAGCACGGGCCGCGATGGACAAGCGGAGCTGCTGCGGCAGTGGCGCCCGCAGATCAACAAGGCCGGACTCATCATCGACGAGCGTTGGAACAGCGGCGGGCAGATCCCGGATCGATTCGTGGAGCTGCTCAACCGCCCCCCGCTCGCCTTCTGGGCGGTGCGGGACGGAACGGACTGGGCCTGGCCGCCGATGGCCCACTTCGGCCCGAAGGTGATGCTGATCAACGCCTGGAGCGGCTCGGGCGGAGACGCGTTCCCTGACTACTTCAAGAAGGCCGGCGTGGGACCGCTGATCGGGACCCGCACCTGGGGCGGGCTCATCGGCATCACGGGGGCGCCCTCGCTGATCGACGGCGGCAGCGTGACGGTGCCGACGTTCCGGATGTACGATCCCGACGGTGAGTGGTTCGCCGAGGGTCACGGCGTAGACCCGGACATCGAGGTGCCTGAGTATCCGACCGCGCTGGCGCGTGGCAGCGAGCCTCAGCTCGAGCGGGCAATCCAGGAGGTCCTGCTGCTGATCCAGATGAACCCGCCGGCCCGGCCGGTGCGACCGCCGTACGAGGACCGCCGGGCTCCCGCGCAGATGACCGAGCCCGGCTCGCAGGCGCAGTAGGGTCGCGCGTCTAGCCTAAGCGGGGATGGGGGACCTCCCCGGAAGAATTCCCTGGTGCGGGGCGGGGGCAGCTTGTAGAGGAGTTCTTCCGAGAGGCTCCCCCATCCCCGCGCAACCGCGTCGCGCGGTCACCAGCGCTCGGCAATCCCCCGCGCCACGTGATCCGCGATCGTCATGATGGTGAGCATCGGGTTCACCCCGCTCGACCCGGGGAACGCGCTCCCGTCGGCCACGTACAGCCCTCTCAGCCCGTACGCCTCGCCCATCTCGTCGATCACCGACCGCGTGGGATCGCGACCCATGGCCGCCGTACCCAGCTGATGGAACGAGATATATGACATGCGGGCGTAGCGATACCCGCGGGAGTCGGCCTCCGACATGAGCCGGTCCAGCCAAGCTCCCTTCCCGGGCCACCCCCGTACCGGCGGCGTCTGCAGCGTGAAGATCTCCTCGGCTCCCGCCTCCGCGAGCAGCCGGGCCGCTCCCCGCACCGCATTGCGCACGTGCAACGCGTCGAAGCGGGATAGCTCGTAGTGCACCCGCGGCCGCCCGTCCTTCCCCACGACCACCTTGCCGGGATCTCGGTCGCGCAGCAGCACGCCCACGAGCCCGATGTGCCCCAAGCGGGCAACGTCCTCCTTGAACTGGCGCGCGCTGTCCCATCCGAACGCGCTCGCGGCCAGCACGAAGTGCGCCGGCGCCGTCTCCAACTTGGCCCCGTAGCCGTCATCCTGATCAGCGTACTGGTCGGAGTAGCGCGTTTGGATCGAGCCGGCCCATGGATCCACCCGCTCGGGGAAGACCCCCATCACGGCGGTGGCCGGCTGAAGCAGGAGGCCCCGACCGATTCGCTTGTTGGCCAGCCCCGAGCGCTTGAGGATGGCCGGAGTGTGAACGGCCCCGGCCGCCACCACGACTGCGCGAGCTCGAACCGAGAGCCGACAGGGCGCGCCGTCGGACCGAGTGACGGTCGCCTCTAGACCCGTCACGCGACCGGCCTCGGAAACGACCCGATCCACCTCGCATCCGACCACCAGCCGGGCGCCCGCCGCCGCCGCGTCGCTCAGGTAGGTGCGCGCGGTCGAGTTCTTGGCCCCGTGCCTGCAGCCGTAGCCGCAGTAACCGCACTCCAGCCCTTCGAGGCAGTCGGTCACGTTGCGCGGCATCAGGTCTACGTGCCACCCCAGCTTGCGGCAGCCCCGCTCCAGGATCTCGTCGCGCCGGCCGGGCGTGGTCCACCTCGTGCCCACGTCCAACCGCGTCGAAACGCGCTCGAGCGACGCCGTGAACCGTGCGCTCTCAAACAGAGAGAGCCCCGACAGCCGATCCCACTCCCCTCGCACGTTCTCCGGGAGCGGGAAGCTGGTGGTGTAGTTGATCACGGTGCCGCCGCCGAGACAGCTCCCCGCCAGGACCGGCATCGAGCCGCTCTGCGTCATGAGAAGCCCGCCCTCCAGGTACAGCGACCCCAGCATTTCGCCCTCCACCTGGGTCATGTCGCGCGAGCCGGGGTTGGGGCCCTTCTCCAGCACCACCACGTCCAGCCCGGCCGCCGCGAGCACTCCCGCCACCACTCCGCCGCCGGCGCCCGATCCCGCGATCACCACGTCGCAGCCGAGCGTGGAGTCGCTCTCGACCTGCAGTGTCGGGAGCGGCTCGATCGCCTTCTCGGGCTGGGGCAGCGGTCCCGGATAGCCCGCCGCCCGCCACGCCGGGTGGGAGCCGTCCGCCATGGGCCAGCCGTAGTAGGCGACGTGGGCCAGACGCTTGAGCGCCTGGAATCCGGCGCGGCGGACCGATACACGGGAGTGCGCCCAGCTCCTCAGCACCGCCTCGCGCGTCGCGGGCCCCATCGCCGGGAACGAGGCCAGCTTGCCGCTCATCAGCAGGTTCACTAGCGGTGAGCCCAGCGCGGAGAGCAGCATCCGCAGACGGTCGCGGTCTCTCGGATCGCTCAGGGACTCGATGAGGCGCTCCACTCTGCCTGCGGTGCCCGCCGCCCGCGCTCCCGTGGCAAAGAAGCCCTCCGGGTCGTCGTCCCTGGCGATCTCCGGCAGCAACGTGTCGCACACTGCGGCGAGCACTCGACGCTCGCGCTCGGTCAGGACCGGCTTGCTCTCGTGGTTCGGCATGATGGCTCAAAAGGTGTTCGCTGGTGCACGCTCACTGCAAGGCTCGGACGTCATCGCCGGACCGGAGCGTGCTAGATTGTGACATGCGCCTCTCCGCCTCCGACATCTACGCCTACCACCGCCCATCCCCATGCGGATTGCGGGTTTACCTCCGGCACCGCGGCGAGTTGGAGTCGGAGCCGGGGGAGTACGAAGAGGTGCTGCGACGGCTCGGTGAGCGACACGAGCGCAGTCATCTCAAGTCGCTCAGAGGCGTGGTCGAGCTTGACACCGGGATGCGCGAAGAGCGCGAGCGGCTCACCCGCCAGGCGGTGGCCGACGAGCAGGAGGTCATCTACCAGCCGGCGCTGCGCGCGTCGCTGGAGATCGCCGGCGTGCGCTGGGAGGTGACCGGCGATCCCGACTTCCTGATCCGCTGGGGCGACGGTTACCTCATCCGGGACTGCAAGATCGCGCGCCGCATCACTCACAAGGATCATCCGGAGATCCACCACCAGATGGAGCTCTACGGGTGGCTGTTCGAACGCACGTTCGGCACCCCGCCCCGGGCGCTCGAGGTGTACAACGGCGCCGGTGAGATAGTGGAGCTCACGTACAAGGGTGGCACGCGCGCACTGCAGGAGCTCGAGGTCATCGCCGGCATCAAGCGCACGTCCAGGGAGCCGTACGAACCCGTCGGCTGGACCAAGTGCAAGGACTGCTCGTTCCACTACCGCTGCTGGCCGCAGGCGGAGGGACGCAAGGACGTAGCGCTTGTGTACGGCGTGGATCAGTGGATGGTCCACGAGCTGCGGGAGGATGGGATCGAGGCGTATCCCAAGCTCGTCGAGCTCTTCACCGAAGAGCGCCTGGCGCGCCTCACCAAGCCCGCTGGCACTCACACGTCGAGGGTGGGCAAACGGGCAGGCTCCATCATGCGCATGGCCCAGGCGCTCGTGGACGGCCGGGAGATCCTCATCCAGCCTCCGGCCATCCCCGAATCAGACGACTACGTGATGTTCGACCTCGAGGGAATGCCACCCCAACTCCAGGAGCCCGCGAAGATCTACCTGTGGGGCCTCCAGGTGTACGGGCGGCATCCGGGCGAGTTCCGGAGCGCCCTGGCCGATTTCGGCCCTGAGGGCGACCGCAACGGCTGGCTGGAGTTCCTCCGTCTCGCGGGTGAGATGCTGGAAGAGAACGGCGACTTGCCATTCGTCCACTGGCATTCCTACGAGAAGACGAACATCCGGCTGTACGTCGAGCGCTACGGCGACCCGGACGGAGTCGCTGCCCGCGTGCTCGAGAACCTCGTGGACTGTCTTCCTCTCGCCCAGGAGTCGATCGCGCTTCCGCTGCCCAGTTACAGCCTGAAGGTCGTCGAGAAGTACATCGGCTTCGAGCGCAAGCTCCACAACACGGGTGGGGACTGGGCCATGGCGCGCTATGTGGAGGCGGTCGAGACGGAGGACGAGTTCGAGCGGCAGGCCCTGATGAACCTCATCACAGCCTATAACCGGGAGGACCTGGAGGCGATGTGGGCGGTGCTGCAGTGGCTCCGCTCCAAGGTGCAACCCGACGTCAAACTGGTGAGCGCGGAGGACGCGGAAGAAGGATGACCCTCCCCACCCGCACCCTGGGTACCAGTGGCCTCGAGATCACCACGGTAGGGTTCGGCGCGTGGGCCGCGGGCGGCGGCGGCTGGGCCTTCAGCTGGGGACCGCAGGACGACGAGGCGTCGCTGGCGGCGATGCGTCACGCCATCGAGTTGGGCGTCAACTGGATCGACACCGCGGCGGTCTACGGGCTGGGCCACTCCGAAGAGGTGGTCGGGCGCCTGCTGCGCGACTTCCCCGAAGGCGACCGCCCATTCGTGTTCACCAAGTGCGGCCTCGCCTGGGACCCGGCTGACCGCATGGCGATCGCCCGGCAGGTGTTGCGGCCCGAATCAATCCGCGCGGAGTGTGAGGCCTCGCTGCGCCGGCTGGGCGTGGACCGCATCGACCTCTATCAGTTCCACTGGCCCGACGACGAAGGGACTCCGGTGGAGGACTCCTGGGCCATGATGCTCCGGCTGATCGAGGAGGGCAAGGTGCGCAGCAGCGGCGTCTCCAACTTCGACGTGGAACTGCTCGACCGGTGCGAGGCACTCAGCCACGTGGACTCACTACAGCCGCCCTTTTCGCTCATTCACCGGGAGGTCGCGGCGGAGGAGATTCCCTGGTGCAACACACACAGCACAGGGGTGATCTGCTACAGCCCGATGCAAGCGGGCCTCCTGACGGACGGATTCACAGCCGAGCGCGTGGAAAACCTGGCGCCAGACGACTGGCGCCGCCGCTCCGCCGACTTCCATCCGCCGCTACTGGGTCGCAACCTCGCCCTGCGCGACGCGCTGCGGCCCATCGCCGGGCGGCACGGGACGACCACTGCGGCCGTTGCAGCTGCCTGGACCCTCGCCTGGCCCGGAGTGAGCGGCGCCATAGTGGGCGCGCGCTCCGCCACCCAGGTGGACGGGTGGGTGGCGGCGGGCGGCCTCGGGCTCACGCATGAAGACCTGGACGAGATGGCCGCGGCCATCGCTGAGAGCGGCGCCGGGAGCGGACCGGCGCACCCCTGAATCCGGGCGGATGACTCCAATGCGAAGCGCCCCCCGCTCCACGAGCGGGGGGCGCTGACTCGTTCAGTAGCTCTGGAGAACGCCGGTCTAGTTTCCCCCGCCCGGCGGGAAGCTCTTGAGGAGCTTCTGGGCCACCGAGTAGGCGTTCGCGTCGGACTGCTCGGGGGTCCCTCCGTCATGCAGTTCCATCGTGGCGCTGCCACGCCAGATGAGCTGTTTCTTCGCCCCTTCCACGATGTCGATCAGCACCGTGCCCTCATTCCACTCGTTGACGTAGGTCTGGGAGGTGGACATCCCCATGCCGCCGTAGCCGTACCAACCCCAACCGTACCCGTACCCACTGTTCACGGTGGTCAGGCTCATCTTGCCGTCGATGTCACCGTTCCACGCAATCCGGAAGTCCGGGTTCCCGC
>JAUVTI010000204.1 GCA_030601605.1 Gemmatimonadales bacterium | reverse complement strand
TGGGCGTCTGGTGGCGCCGCTTCATGTTGGGATAGAGGTCGGTACCCCCCGCGACGTACATGCCGTCCGGGCCGGCGTCCCGCTTCATCTTGAGCGCCTGGCGCACGCTCTTAGGCTCCAGGTAACCGAACTCGGGAAGTCGAAGCATGCTATGCCGTCACTCGCTCCAACGGATTTCGAAGTCCACCGCCCACTCGCCCGACGGCAGCTGGCGCCGCACCCGCTCCTCCACCAGCACGTCCCGTCCACCCGCCATCGTCACCGCCTTGTTCGAGTATCCCAGGCACGCGGGGCCGAGCCAGTCGAGGAACATCTCGGGGAGCTCGAAGTGAAGCTGAGCGAACCCCTTCTCTGCCGTCGGCACGTCGACCTTGCCGGCGGTGAAGAACCGGGTCCATAGCTTCGGGTAGTTGCCGATCACGAACGACGGGTTGGCGAGTTTGAAGAAGATCTTGTACACGGCGTTCAGGCTGCGGTCGGCGATGTACTCGTACATGCGCGCTAGCTCCCGGTCGTCATGCACCCCGGTCTCCTCCGCCACGGCGCGCGCCATCGCCTTGAACGCCGGGAACGAGTAGGTGCTGAACGGCACGAGTGCGCCGGTCCACACCTTGGCGTGGTTCTCCTCGAGCCTGGCCAGTGCCTTCTGCCAAACCAAATCGCCGTGCTCCTTTGCGACGTATTCCCTGGCAAACACGAAGTTGACGCCTTTCGCGACTTCTTCCGACATCGCTCCCCCCTTCTGCGCCCTTCGCTAGTGCTGTCTTTCCTCGGGGAACGGAGTCCCCTCAACCGTCCCTCGCTTCATCGTGCCATCTTCCCCATCGGCTGCCCGTCCGTCGCCTCCCTCCCAGGGGGGAGGCACACGCGTGGGCTTGGGCCAGTCGATGGCCGGGAAGGAGTCCGGGCCGTAGCGCGGTTCCTCACCATTCTCCTTGCGCTTGAGCGCCTGCAGGACCTTCTCCGGAGTGATGGGCACCTCATCCACTCGCACGCCCACCGCGTCGTAGACCGCGTTGGCGATGGCGGGAGGGACCGGCAGCAACGGGCCCTGGCCCGCCTCCTTGGCGCCGAACGGTCCATTGGGGTCCGGGTCCTCGATCAGGTACGTCTCGACGTCGCACATCTCGAGCGTCGTGGGGCTCTTGTATTCGAGCATGCTGGGAATCTTGTGCACCAGGCCCGGCTTGGACCGGTACGCCATCTCCTCCATCAGCGCCTCGCCGAGGCCCATGTACACGCTGCCCTCCACCTGTCCCATCACCGTTACCGGGTTGATGCAACGGCCGATGTCGTGCGCAATCCAGATCTTGGGCACGGTCACGATCCCGCTGGACGGATCGACCTCCACCTCTGCCACGGCCGCGCTGTAGGAGTACGCCGGTGACGGTCCGACCCCGGCGCCACGGTAGCGTCCCGGGCTGCGCGGTGGCGAATAGGAGCCCACTGTGCCGATCGTCCCCTCGGCGGCCTCAGCGGCCTCCACGGCCTCGGCGAAGCTCATGCCCTGCTCCGGATCTTCGACGTCGAACACGCGGTTCGCGGCGAATCCGAGGCGCACTTCCGGAACGTCGAGCTTGATGGCAGCGTGCCGCGAGAGAACCTCGCGCGCCCGCTCGGCTGCCTGCAGCGCCGCGTTGCCGCTCATCAAGGTGACGCGGCTCGAGTAGCTGCCCAGATCCACCGGCGTGAGATCAGTGTCGGCCGTCACGACCTGTATGTCTCCCACCTCCACGCCGAGAACTTCGGCCACGATGTAGGCGAGGATCGAATCGGATCCCTGTCCTATGTCCGTGGAGCCGCAGAACACCGTGACGCCGCCGCTGCGATCGAGCTTGAGCTGCACACCCGAGTGCGGCATGTGGTTCCAGTAGATGGGGAGACCAGCTCCGCTGAGGTAGCTGGAGCACGCGAGTCCGACGCCCTTGCCCAACGGGAGCCGGCGGAATTTCTCCTTCCAGCCCGCTCCCGCCGTCACGCGACTGATGCACTCGCCCAGCCCAATGGAGCCGACCTTCAGGTAGTTGGCGGTCACCGAGTCCGGCGGCACCAGATGATCGAGCCTGAGATCCGCCGGATCGATACCGAGGTCCTCCGCGAGCTTGTCGAGGTGGACTTCGAGTGCGTAGCGCGGCTGCGGTGTGCCGTGGCCGCGCTTGGGGCCGCATGGCGGCTTGTTCGTGAACACGCGCGCGCCCTGGAACTTGTAGCGCTCAACATGATACGTGACGGTCTGAAGGGCCCCGGTGTAGTACGTGCTGGCCACTCCGTACGAGCCGTAGGCGCCGCCGTCGAGCAGTGTCTTGAAGTGCATTCCCTTGATCGCGCCGTCCCGCGTCACTCCACTCTTCACCCACATCAGCGTCGGGTGCCGTCCGCGATGGCAGTAGAACACCTCCTCGCGGGTGAGGGCGATCTTCACCGGACGGCCCGTCACCATCGCGAACTTGGCAACGACGATCTCGTGGCTGAACGGGTCACTCTTGCCGCCGAACCCACCTCCGTTGGGGCAGGCGATGACACGGACGCGCGCGGGCGCCAGCTCCAACACCTTGGCCAGCGCGCGGTGCACGTAGTGCGGCGTTTGGGTGGAGCTCCACAGCGTGAGCTTGCCGTCCGCCGACCAATCGGCGAGCGCCGCGTGCTGCTCCATCGGGAGGTGGGTGTTGCCCTCGTAGAAGAAGAGGTCTTCCCGCACGTGATCCGCCTCGGCGAAGCCGTGCTCCACGTCGCCGAACTCGAGATCGACGATCTTGTGCAGGTTCCCTTCGGGGCCGTAGTCGTGGATCCGTGGCTCCGGCGTGGCCAGAGCCTGCTCCGGCGACGTGATCGCAGTGAGCTCCTCGTACTGCACGTCTATGAGGTCGAGCGCGACCGTCGCGATCTCTTCGCTCACCGCCGCGACCGCCGCCACGGGGTCGCCGACGAACCGAGCCCGGTCCGGCGCCAGCGCGTGCTCGTCCTGGCTCACGGGCAGGATTCCGAATGGCGTCGGAAGATCCCCTCCCGTGAGCACCGCCTTCACGCCGTCCAGAGCCTCGGCCCTGGACGTATCGATGCCGATGATCCGTGCGTGAGCAACGGTGCTCCGCAGCAGCTTGGCGTGCAGCATCCGCGGCAGCGCCATGTCGTCGGCGAACCGGGTCTGCCCGGTCACCTTCGCCACCGCATCCACCTTGCGCTGCGGCGTGCCGATGATGCGCAGCCGCTGCGGCTCGGCGCGCTCGTCGGTGCGCGTGCCTGGAGGGGGCGTGGCAGTGGTCATGGGGAGAGAGTGTCGCGCATACGGGCCGCCGCGAGCTCCACCGCCTCGTAGATCTTCAGGTAGCCCGTGCACCGGCACAGGTTGCCCGCGAGAGCCTCCTTGATCTCGTCACGCCCCGGCGCGGGGTTCTCCTCGAGCAGAGCCTTGGCGACGAGCAGGAACCCGGGCGTGCAGTAACCGCATTGCGCAGCGCCGAGGTCCGCGAACGTCTCCTGCAATGGATGCAGCTCAGGACACGCCGCCCACCGAGAGCCACACTCCACCCCCACGCGGCGCCCCGCCGATCCCACCGCATCCACCTTGCGCAGCGGTGTGCCGTCCAA
>JAUVTI010000237.1 GCA_030601605.1 Gemmatimonadales bacterium | reverse complement strand
CCTCATCCTCGTCGACGCCGCCCTAGAGACCTCGTCCCCCATGGCGTCCCGCGACGGGCCGACCGGGCCGCCGTCCCGCCGCGCGCTGGCCGCGGCCCTGACGAGGATCGGGGGCAAGTACGCCGTCGCAATGGTGGACGTGGACAACTTCAAGCAGCTCAACGACAGCTATGGGCACGACACGGGCGACCAGGTGCTGTGTATGGTCGCCGCCAAGCTCTCGAAGGTGTCGGGCGGCGGGCGGACTTTCCGCTACGGGGGAGAGGAGTTCGCCATCCTGTTCCCCCGGATGACGGTGGACGATACGCTGCTGTTCCTGGAAGTAACGCGCCAGGAGATCGAGGACACCAAGTTCAAGCTGCGCGGGGCCGACCGGCCCAAGAGGACGCCCAAGGAGCCCAAGCGCACGGGAAGGCGCGGCAAGCGGATATCTGTCACGGTGAGCATGGGCGTGGCGGAGCCGACCAAGAAGAACTGGACTCCGCTCGAGGTGATCGAGGCCGCCGACGCGGCCATGTACCGGGCCAAGCAGAGAGGGCGGAACCGGATCGAGTCGTGAGACAAGCAGGGCCCGAAGCTCCAGCTAACTCCGGGCCCTCTCTGCTCCGACGCCGGATCGGATCTGGACCTACTCCAGACTGATCAACTCCGCGTCGGCAGCGTTCTGGAGGTACTGCAGCACGGCCTCCGGCGTCACCGTTCCGTAGTAGTACTCGCCCGCTTCGCGGGCCTCGGCCGCCACGTAGCGGTAGATGTCGAATCCGCTGCGCGCGCCGTTCACCGCACTCATGATCTCGAACCCCATGAGCCCGTTCAGCCCCCGCACGAAGCCGACCCGGCCGCGGCCGGTGAGGAACTCCTGCGGACCGGCGACCAGCTCGGGCGTCATCCCCGAGAGCTCCTGCATCGCCTCGTTGTCCTGACGCCGTGACGGCGGGTTGTTTCCCGTAAGCTCACGGTATGTGACGGTGAGATCCCTGATCGCCTGCGCCTGGCGCCGATCCAGCTCCCCCGAGAGGCGGTGCACGTAACCGCCCACGATGGGATCCACCTCCTCCAGCGACCGCAGCGCCATCTTCTCGCGCTCGATTGCGTACCACACCTGGTCCAGCGCGTCGAAGTACACCGCGGCCTTGTCGTCGGCCGCGGAGGTCATCGAGAGGGCGATCCCGGTGTTCGCGCCCAGGCGAGAGATGCCCCGCCCCACGGTCTCCGCCGCCAGCGCCGGTACATCGGTACCGTCAACGCTCGCCATGATGTACGCGATCAGCGCCACCGACGCCGCCGCTCGCCCCAGCTGCGTGCGGTCCACGTTCCACAGATCGTCGTCGGACGAGTGGATGAACCGATCCGGCATGTTCGTGAAGGTCACACCCGGCACGCCGATCGGCGCCTCGAGGAACGTCATGTGGTCCGTCGAGGTGTGGAAGAAAATCATCTCCGCGTTGTAGCGGTGCTGCGAGCCCAGGTGGGACACGTGCGGCTTGGGATACATCATGTGGCCCTGGCTCATCTGGGCCAGCTCGAAGGTGTTGCCGGCCACCATGTACTCCACCACCGCCTCGACCACGTCGTTGTAGAAGTGGAACCGGGTGGCGGGTAGGCGCGTGATGTTCTGCTTGCGCATCATGTCCTGCGCCTGGTTGGCGCCCACCATGTCCTGGTTCACGTTCACCCACATCGAGTGGTGGGCCTCGGGGTTGTCCGCGAAGTACTGCCGCTCGCTCGAGATCTCGTCGACCCACCAGAAGCGCAGGTTGCGCTTGGGCCGCGGCAGCCTGCCCTCGTTGATGAGTTTGTTCAGCGCACGCGCCACCTCGAGCGTGCTGGCGCACCCGCTCGCATCATCGTTGGCCGACGTGCCCTCTTCCTGCAGGTGTCCCGTGAGGACGATGTCCTGCCCCGAGTTCGGGTCCGTGCCGGGGATGAACGCCTCCACCATCACCTGCCAGGGCTCGCTCCCCTGCTCCGAGTCGAACGCCGACTCCACGACGGCGTGCGCGACGATCGGCTCGCTGGACTGTTGCAGCCGGTTCCGCAGCGCCACTCCCTGCCGGGCAGAGAGCCCGAACAGGAAAGTGGGCTCGCACTCCTCGGAGCCCCGGCTCGGGACACTGATCCAGCGCAGCTGGTCGGGACGCGCCATCCCGGCGCCGCTGATGCCCATGTCGGATGAGAACGGGCTCGGATACCAGATGATGCCCGCGGCTCCCCGCTCGCACACCCCGCGGCGCATGGTCTGGAAGGAAGAGCCGTAGGTCAGCAGGATCTTGCCGGCCACTTCCTTCCCCTCGTAGTCCTCCTCCTGACCTGCGCCGATGTCGATCAGCTCACCGGTGACATCGGCCGGCCGTGAGAAGTCGGCGAGATGCAGCACCGACTGCAGCGTGCTCGCGATCCGCTCGGGCTCGGGCTCCACGATCCACAGGTCCGCGAACTCGGCATTCCACGGCCGCCTGGTCGAAGCCTGCTTGATGAGCTGCACGTTGCTCAGCCCAAACTCCTGTGCCTTCTCGTCGAAGTACTCCGCCACGGCCCACAGGCCGTCAGACCCGCCGCCGGGCCGGTGGAAGTGGGTCATGTAGCGGATGTGCTCGTACGCGGCGTCGCCCGAGACTTCCTGCGTTATGAGCTGGATGTAGGACTCGTCCAGCA
>JAUVTI010000078.1 GCA_030601605.1 Gemmatimonadales bacterium | reverse complement strand
CGGGCTCACCTCGGTGGCTATCCACTCGAGAATCGCGCGGGTCTCATCGAGCTGTCCCGGCATCACGAGATGTCGCAGCAGTACGCCCCGCCGCGCGAGGCCGTTGGCGTCGATCACCAGGTCGCCGACCTGGCGATGCATCTCCTTCACCGCGGTTCGCGCCGCCTCGGGGTAGTCGGCCGCTTTGAGATAGGTGCCGCTTCGTTCAGGCGACCAGTACTTGAAGTCAGGCATGTAGATGTCCACGATGCCGTCCATCAGCTCCAGGCTCTCCATCGCGTCGTAGGCGCTCGTGTTGTACACGAGGGGCAGGTGGAGACCCTGCGCGGCCGCGATTGCGACAGCCTCGATCACCTGCGGGACGACGTGCTCGGGAGTGACGAAGTTGATGTTGTGGCAGCCCTCGTGCTGCAGCTTGAGCATCGTGGCGGCGATCTCTTCCGGCGGCGAGCCCCGCTGCGCGGAGCCCGGCCGCACTGCCTGACTGATGTCGTGGTTCTGGCAGAATACGCAGCGCAGGTTGCAGTGCGTGAAGAAGATCGTGCCGGAGCCGCCCCAGCCGCGCAGGCAGTCCTCCTCCCCGAAGTGCGGGAATGCAGAGCTGATCACCGCGTGACGTCCCGTCTTGCAGGCAGCCCACTTGTCTTCGAGACGGTTCACCCGGCAGTCGCGCGGGCAGGCGCGGCAATCGGCAAGTGCGGCTACGGCGCGCTCGGCGCGGGCCGGGAGTTCACCGCTTGGGAGATGGAGGTAGGCGGGTCGGAAGCCGGCCTGGATCACGGAGCAGCCGTTAGCGGCCCTCGACGCGCTGCGGGGCGCCGGCTGTCACGAGGAACCGGGAGAGATCCTCGCGCCGCACGTTCTCGGTCTGGACCTGCTGCAGCCGTCTCGTGTAGTCGGTCCGCACGGAGTCGTTGTACGCGATGTTCTCGGGAATCGGCTTCCCCGGCTTCTGCAGGATGAACCCCACGAGGCCGGCGATCGTCACCACGCCACCCACGGCAATGCGGACTTCCCTGTTCTCGCTGTCGCTGCTGAGGGCCGGCAGGATGAGGGCCGCGCCGATCACGGTCGCTGGAATCAGGAACGCCAGCCCGGGTGTTACGGAGCGCTTCTCCGGCAGGAGCAGCGAGTCGGGCGGCGGCACAGGCGTGGAGAGCGTGCGCAGCGGGGCATCCCGGAACCGAAGCGGTACCCGAACCGAGCGGATCGGTGTGTCGGCCGTGACCATGGAGGTCGCTTCGAGGACGTAGCGCCCGGCGGACGGAGCAGAGCCGCTCGCGGCGAGTCCGTTCCAGGTCAGCACGACGCTGTCGGCGAGCTGGCCGTTGTAGAGGCGGCGGATCGAGCGGCCCGACTGGTCGCGGATACGGACCGTCACGTGGTGGCCCGAGGATACCCACAACCGGATGCGCCACCGGGAGGAGCCTGCCACCAGCACCTGCTCGGCCGGCACCTCGACCACGACTGCCTTCGTGGTCCGGAGCGCCTCGTCGTACGCCTGGGTGACCCGGGGAGGGAAGACCAGCCTGTCCGGCCGGTAGCGGGGGTTGTGGAGCACGAGGTCGCGGAAAATCTGGACGGCCTCGTTGCGCTGGTCCCGGAGGACCTCCGTGGCCCCCAGGTACATGAGTGCGCGCTCGCGTTCGCCCGCCGTGAGAGGCGGCTCGGCATCGCTCTCGGCCGCCCGGCGCAGAATGCGGGAGGCCAGGCCGAATTCGAGGTCGTTGTACGCGCTCACGCCCTCCTGCAGCAGCGCCGCGGGCGCCTGCGCGCGCGCGGCCGCCGGATGCAGCAGAAAGAGCCCCAGCAGGAGCGTGGCGAACCCGGCTCGGCGTGGAATCACTGCGAGTTCTGAGCCTGCAGCAGGATGTTGATCATGCGCGTCTCTTCTCCGGCGATGACGTCGATCGCCTCCTCGTGCGGCTCGAAGCCTTCCTGGACGATGCGGATCACGTGTCGGCCAGGCGTGAGGGCGAGGGCGGCCTGCGGCGACTCGCCCACGAGGGAGTCATCGACATAAACGTAACCCCACGGCGTGGAGCTTACGAAGAGAAGCCCGGGCTCCGTCACGGAGTCCGCTACGCTTCCTGCCGCAGCGGCGACTGGGGTCGTGGCCTCCGGCCGAGTGATCCAGGTGATCGCGCCCAGACCGCCGAGAACGATGGTCGTGGCGGCCGCAGCGACCCAGAACCGCCAGCGGTGTTTCGGCCGCGCGCCATCGACGGGCTCGGTGGGCGCCGTGGCGACCGTGTCCTGGAGGCCGGTCGTGGTCACGAAAGTCGGGGTGGGGCGCACCGGCGCGCCGCCGAGCGCCTGCGCGAACTCGAGGACGCCGTCGAAGCGGTCGCCCGGGTTCTTGGAGAGGGCCCGCTGCAGCGCCTCGGCCACCTCGCCGGGAAGCTCGGGGCGCCTCTCCGCCAGAGGCGGCGGCAGCTCGAGGCAGTGCTTGCGCACGATCTCGCCCAGCGACTCTCCCGAGAATGGCGGGACGCCGGTGAGGCACTCGTACGTGAGAATTGCGAGGGCGTACTGGTCGGAGCGTCCGTCCAGCGCCTGGCCGTAGCACTGTTCGGTGGACATGTAGGCTGGAGTGCCGAGAGTGCCGCCGGTCTGCGTGAGGGGGACGTTGCCGAACGCCTTGGCGATACCGAAGTCGCACACTGTCACCCACCCGGACTCGTCGATCAGCACGTTCTCGGGCTTCACGTCCCGGTGTACGATGCCTCTCCGGTGAGCGTGGTCGAGCGCGCCGGCAACCGGCTCAACGATCTTCACGACGTCGTCCAGATTCATCGGGCCGGTCTCGGCCAGGATGTCGCGTAGCGAGCGGCCCTTCACCCACTTCATCGAGTACCACATGAACGTGGGGGTCGTGCCGATGCGGTAGATCGGGACGATGTGCGGGTGATCCAGTGATGCGGCGATCTTTGCTTCCCGCTTGAAGCGGTCTACCGCGTCCGGGCCCATCGTGAGCTGCAGCGGGAGCACCTTGATGGCGACCAGCCGGTTCAGATCCCGCTCGCGCGCCAGATATACGATGGACATCCCGCCCCGGCCCAGTACGCCCTCGATGCGGAACTCGCGCTCCAACTCCCGCCGCACGTTCGCCTCCATGAGCGGCGGAATCCCGTGCTGATCGGCCGTTTCATCGGCCAGCGAGAAGCCGCAGGCGGGACACATCACGGTGTCCTGATCCAGGTTCGGCAAGTCGCATTTTGGACAGACTATGTTGGAATCGGACACGTGGCCGTCGCCATCGGGTTCAGGCATTTCGCGGGATCGGGGCGGTGTGGAGAACATTAGGGCACGCGGGCAGTCGCAGCAAGAGAGCGGAGCTAGTAGTTTTCGCGGTCGCACCCTCTGCGAGACCTGATGGCCGAGCGCTTCACTGACAAGTTCCTGGATCCCCAAACGGAGGGCGACCGGCGGGCATTCTTCCGGCGGACGGTAGGACGCCTGGTGGAGGAGGTGGTGCAGCGAGCCGAGCGCCGGGTCTCACCGCAGCCGGTGCTCCGGCCGCCTGGCGCGCTGGAGGAAGTGCTGTTCCTGGCGGCGTGTACGCGCTGCGGAGACTGCATCGAGGTGTGTCCGGCAGGGGCCATCGTGAAGGCGTCGCCCGGGGCTGGTCTCTCTGCCGGGACGCCCATGATCGATCCGAACGTCCAGCCCTGTACGGTGTGCATCACCATGCCGTGCATCGAGGCGTGCCCCACGGACGCCCTGGAGATGCCGCCGCGGCTCTGGGAGGGGTACCGCATGGCGGCCCTCGAGCTGGTGCCGGAGCGGTGCATCGTGTTCGAGGGTGTCGTGTGCGGCCTGTGTGCGCGCGTCTGCCCGCTCGGCGAGCGGGCCATACGGCTGGACGACAAGGGGCGGCCGGTACTGCTGGCCGAGGGCTGCGTGGGATGCGGGGTGTGCGTCCGGGCCTGCGTGACCACGCCCTCCTCGCTGAAGCTCAAGCTGCTCTGACGAAAGGGAGAGTCGTGGAGATACCGCATCGTGTGGAGAAGCCCTGGGGACACGAGCTTATCTGGGCGCTCACGGACCGATACGTAGGCAAGATCCTGCACATCGAGCCGGGACACCTGCTCAGTCTCCAGTACCACGAGAAGAAGGACGAGACGATCCACGTTCTGAAGGGCGAGATCATCTTCAGGGTGCAGGAAGGCGGCGAGCTGGTGGAACGGCCGATGCGGGAGGGTGAGAGCTACCACATCACGCCGCACACCGTGCACCAGATGGAGGCCGTTGTCCCGAGCGACCTGCTCGAGGCCTCCACCCCCGAGATCGACGACGTCGTCCGGCTCGAAGACCGCTACGGGAGGGTCTAGATGAAGGTCATCCTGCCCGTGGCCGGGAAGGGCACCAGGCTCATGCCGATCACGAGACACGTTCCCAAGCCGCTGTTTCGAGTGGCGGGCCGGCCCGTGCTCGACTACGTGCTCGACACGCTGGGTGGACTGGACGTGGAAGAGCTGATCTTCATAACGGGCCACCTCAAGGATCAGATCGAGGAGTATGCCCGCGCGACCTACGACATTCCGGCGCGGTTCGTGGAGCAGAAGGTCCAGGACGGCACGGCCGGCGCCGTGAACCTCGCGCGGCCGTACGTGGACGGGCCGATGTTGATCGTGTTCGTGGATACGCTGTTCGACGCCGATCTCTCGATCGTGAACCGTTCGGATGCCGACGGGATCATTTGGGCCAAGGAAGTCGAGGACTATCAGAGGTATGGAGTCGTGGTGAAGGACGAGGACGGCTACATGCAGCGCATAGTCGAGAAGCCGTCCGAGCCCGTCTCCCGGCTCGCAAACATCGGGCTGTACTACATCCGAGACTGGGAGTGCCTGTTCGAGGGCATCGACCACACTCTGTCTGGGCCGAAGATGAAGGGTGAGTGGTTCCTGACGGATGCCTTCCAGTACATGATCGACCACGGCAGGCAACTGCTCACGGCCGAGGTGGCTGGCTGGTACGATTGCGGCAAGGTCGAGACGGTGCTGGCCACCAACCTGCACTTGCTGCAGCACGGCAGGAGCTGCCGTCCCGAGGCCGCAGACGGCGTCGTCTTGGTGGACCCGGTTCGCGTGGCCGAAGGGGTGAAGCTGGAGAACTGCACCATAGGTCCCAACGTTTCGATAGACGCGGGGGCAGAGGTGCGGAACAGCACGCTGCGCGACGCGATCGTCGGGAAGGGCGCGCGCGTGCACGATGCCACCGTCACCCATACTCTGGTCGGCGACGAGGCGGCGGTCACGGGAGGGTCTCTGAACAACATGGTGGTGGCGAAGGACGAGCGGGCGGCGGCGCCGTAGCGCACGATGGGACTCCTCCTCTTCCTGGTCGGTCTGCTCGCCCTCGTGTCGGGCACGCTCAAGCTGCGGCAGCGAATGCGCGCCACCATGGGCCTCTCAGCGTTCGCCGTGGTCGAGGTGGTTGCCGGGGCGCTCGTCGTCATCGGATCCGGCGTGGGCCTCTCGCGAACCGCGCTCGCGCCCTGGGCGGTGGGGCTGACCCTGGCCGTGGTGTTTGCGTCGGCGGCGGATCAGGCGCGCCGCGCGGCGCGACTGAGGCGCAGCCAGGAGATGTCTGAGGCGGAGCGGCTGCAATCGTACGTGGAGTTCCGGGCCCGGCAGGACCCGGATTCAGAGTGAGGTTCCATGAGAGCTCTCGCAATCGTCGCCGTCTCGTGAAGCGCTTCCTCTCGTACGAGTTCCTCATCCCGGTGGCGATCATCTTCGGGCTCGCCCCGTTCGTGTCCGAGCCGCATCTGATCGGGAAGCTGCGAATGCTCGCGGCCGGGGAGCTCTCGCGCCCGATAGACATCTTCGACCTGGTGCTGCACGGCCTGCCGCTGTTCCTCCTGGGCATCAGGGTTGTCTACGACGTTGTCGGCCGGATGCGCGGAGAGCGCCCCGGAAGCTCGTGAGAACGGAATGCTTCACAGGCCGCGCGGCGGCCTATGGGCGCTGCCGTCCGTGCTACCCGCAGGCCGTGCTCTCCGGCTTGACGCCCCCTGGGCCGAAGCGCACTCTAGGGAGAATGATGAAGGTGGCCTCGCATTGAGCTCAGATTCCCTCACCCAGCTAGTCGACTCCTACCTGGACATCAGGTGGAACATGGATCCCGTGGAGGCCACTGCCGCGGGCGTCACGGAGTACGACAGCAGGCTGGGTGCCTACGGCGCCGAAGAGGTCCGCCAATACCTGGCCGCCCTCAAGTCGATGACCGCCGCGCTGGAAGACTGCGAGGTCGAGTCGCTGGACGACGAGATAGACCGCACCGCGGCCCTCGACGACGTCAGAGTGGCGATCCACCGGTTCGAGAAGGAGCGGCCGCAGGTGCGGAATCCCACGTTCTGGGTGTCGCACGTGCTGGAGGGGCTGTACCTGCTGCTGCTGTCACGTGACCGCACGCTGGAGCACCGCGAGCGCGCGACCTTCGAGCGGCTGAAGGCGATACCAGCATATCTCGACACGGCCAGGGCTACGCTGCGGGAGTGCCCACGAGTGTTCGTGGAGACCGCGGGTGAAGTGGTCCAGCGCGCCACGTCCCTGTTCGACGAGCTGTCCTACGAGTTCGACCCCGGAGAGGGCGAGTTCGCGCAGGCGTGTGACGGTGCTGCCACGGCGCTCACGGCGTTCGGAGATTACCTGGGGGAGGAGCTGCTGGAAGGCGGCAACGACGACTTCGCCATCGGAGAGGACGCGTTCAACTTCCGGCTACACTACGAGCACGCGCTGCGCAGCACCGCCCCGGAGCTGTGGCGCTACGGGATGCACCTTGTGGAAGAGGTCGAGGCCGAGCTGGAGGCGACGGCGGCCGAGATCGAGTCCGGTACCCCCTGGCGGGACATAGCCGAGCGCCTCCGGTCTGAGCACCCCTCCGCTACGGATCTGGTGGCAGCATACGCCGACGAGATGGAGCGGGCGCGGCGCTTCGTGGAGGAACGCGGACTTGTGACGATTCCCGAGGGCCCGCTGGCCGTGGTCGCGACTCCCGCCTTTCTGAGGCCGATCGTACCGTTCGCGGCGTATCATCCACCGGGCCCGTACTCGAGCGACCGCACGGGTTGGTTCTACGTTACGCCTCCGGATGTGGATGACGATCCGGACTTGGTGGAGAGCTTCCTGCGCGACCACAACGTATACGACATGGCCACGGTCTCGCTGCATGAAGGCTACCCGGGTCACCACCTCCACTTCCTGACCACCCAGAGCCGTCCGCGGCTCGTGCGTCGTGTGATCGGATCATCCCTCACCGACGAGGGCTGGGCGCTCTACTGTGAGGGAATGATGTGCGAGGAGGGGTACTTCAACACGCCCGCCGAGCGGCTGTTCCGCCAGATCGCCCTCCTCTGGAGAGCTACCCGCGTAGTGATCGACGTAGGGCTGCACACGCGCGGCATGACGTTCGACGAGGCCGTGACGTTCCTGATGGAGCGCGTGCCGGTGGGCCGCTCGCACGCCGAGGTGGAAGTGCGCCGCTACTGTGCCACCCCTGCCTATCAGATCTGCTACGCGGTGGGCAGGCGTGAGCTGCTCGAGCTGCGCGATTCCTACCGCGCCGCCCAGGGGAGCGAATACTCCCTGAGGGCATTTCACGACACCGTGCTCAACTACGGCAGGCTTCCGATCAGCCTGACGCGTTGGGGCATGGGACTGGATGACTAGTCGTCCGGGATCCGCGCGCTCCCTGCCGCGGGTCGTCAAACAACTCGGCGTCGTCTCCTGCTTCAACGATCTCGCGAGCGAGATGGTGTACCCCCTGCTGCCGGCGCTGGTGACCGCGCAGCTGGGCGGGAGCGCGCTGGCGCTGGGAGCGCTCGACGGGATCGCCGACGCCGTCGCGGCCGTGGTGAAGCTGGTGTCGGGTTGGCTGGCCGAGCAGCGGCGCCGACGCCGCCCTCTGGTCGTGGGCGGGTACGCGGTGGCCACCGCCGTGCGGCCGCTGATGGGGCTCGCCGGGGCAGCGTGGCAGGTCATCGCGCTGAGGGCCGTCGACCGGCTCGGCAAGGGCGTGCGCAATCCCCCGCGCGACGCGGCTATCGCCGATGCGAGCCCGGGCGAGATGAGGGGGCGCGCGTTCGGATTCCATCGGGCCATGGATCACGCTGGTGCGATGCTCGGGCCGCTCGTGGCGTGGGCGCTCATTGCGGGCGCGGGCGCCACACCGGCCGATGTGTTTGTGTGGAGTGTCGTGCCGGGCGTGCTCGCCGTGCTCGTCGTGGCGTGGGCCATGAAGGGGGAAGGGGGAGGAGGCAAGAGGAAAGCCACCGACTGGGAACGGGAGAGGGGAAGGGGGAAGGGGGAAGGGTATCTGTTCGGCCTCATCGTTGCCTTCGCGTTCGCGCGGTTTCCCGAGACGCTGATGCTGCTCCGACTCCACGATCTGGGGATGACCGTAGCGCAGGTGCCGCTGGTGTGGGCGGCGCTCCACGTGGTGCGCTCTCTCATGAGCTATCCCGGCGGGTGGCTGAGCGACCACCTGGGCGCGCGCCCGACGATGCTCCTCGGGTGGGCGGTCTACGCCGTGGTGTGCGGCGGACTGTCGACCGCATCGACCGCGGCGGCTGCTGCGGGGTGGTTCCTGGTCTTCGGCCTCGTGGCGGCGGCCACCGAGCCAACCGAGCGTGCGTTCGTGGCGGCCGCGGGCGCA
>JAUVTI010000215.1 GCA_030601605.1 Gemmatimonadales bacterium | reverse complement strand
GGTGCAGCTCTCCGTGGCGGTCTGGCTTCAGATCGCCGTGTTCGTCGTGGTCTTCGTTGCCACCGGATTCATTGCGAGCCGCGTACGAGTGATGGGCAGAGAGCGCGAGGTGTTGGTGCGGGAGGTGCACCGACTCAAGCTGGAGGCGAGCGACATCCTGCGGAACATCACCAGCGGGGTGGTCACGGTGGACGGCGCGGGCACCGTCGTCTACACCAATCGGGCGGCCGAGCGCCTGCTCGGCATCCCGGGTCCCGAGTCGGTGGGTCGCCCGCTCGAGCAAGTGTTGGGAGATAGCGCTGCGGAGCTGCTCAGGACGATCGAGCTCACGCGGGCGGGAAGCCACAAGACGTTGCGGGCCGAGGGCACTGTCCTGCGCGAAGGGGTGTCGTTCCCGATCGGAGTGACGACGACGAGCATCAGCGTGGGCGAGGGTGAGGCGCCTTCGGTGACGGCGATCTTCACGGACATCTCTGATCAGAAGCGCCTCGAGGAGCTGCACCTGCGCACCGAGCGCCTGGAGGCGGTGGCCGAGTTGTCGGCGTCGCTGGCGCACGAGATAAAGAACCCGCTGGCCTCGATCCGCTCGTCTGTTGAGCAGTTGACGCCGCGAGAGGACGAGGATGAGCAGTTCCTGGTGCAGCTCGTCGTACGGGAGAGCGACCGGTTGAGCCGGCTGCTCACCGAGTTTCTCGACTTCTCGCGGGTGCAGGTCGCGAATCGCGAATCGATCCACCTGGACGCCGTGGCGGCAAAGGCCGCGGACGTGGTGCGCAAGCATCCCGACTGCCCCGCGAGTGCGGTCATCGAGGTCACGGCCGAGAAGGCCGTCCTGGAGGGTGACGAGGACCTGCTCCATCGGGTTGCCGTGAACCTGATCCTGAACGCGGTCCAGGCGACCGAAGGGGAGGCGCGTGTCACGGTGGAGGTTCGCGACGCTGAGGCGTCCGACCTTCCGCGGGGCGTCCCGCTGGAGCACGCCGTGCTGCTACGCGTCAGCGACAACGGTCCGGGCATCCCGCAGGAGCTGCGGGAGCGGCTGTTCGAGCCGTTCGTGAGCGGCCGGGTCGGGGGATCCGGCCTGGGCCTCGCGATCGTGCAGCGGGCGGTGGAAGCGCATCGCGGGGTGATTCTGGTGGAGTCGGAACAGGGTGAGGGGACGGTGTTCAGCGTTCTCCTTCCCAAGAGCGGGACGACGGAGGTGGCTGCGTGAGCCCTTACAAACCGAGCATCCTCATCATCGACGATGAGTCCGGAATCCTCGACTCACTGCGGATTCTGATGAAGAAATCGGGTTTCGCACCGGAAACGGCGCAGGGTGGAAAGGCCGGCCTGGAGGCAATGAAGGCTGTCGAGCCCGACATCGTGTTGACCGACGTGCGGATGCCGCAGTTCACCGGGATCGACATTCTCGAGGCTGCCCGCGAGCAGGACCCCGAGATGCCCGTCATCCTGATGACGGCGCAGGCTTCGCTGCAGACGGCCATCCAGGCGGTGAACCAGGGGGCCTTCTACTACATCCAGAAGCCGTTCTCCAACGACGACATGCTGGCCATTTGCCGCCGCGCGGCCGAGTACCGTGCGCTGCGTTCGGAGAACAAGCAGCTGAAGCAGGAGATCTGGAAGCGCGAGCGCTCACGCTCGATCGAGCCGCTGGGCAAGGCGAAGAGTTTCGTGGACGTGCTGCAGCTCGCGCGGCAGGTTGCGCCGACCGAGTCCACCGTGCTCATCCTGGGCGAGAGCGGCACCGGCAAGGAGGTCGTGGCGCGCTTCATCCACGAGCTTTCGGACCGCAGCAAGGGCCCGTTCTACTCGATCAACTGCGGAGCGCTGCCGGAGAGCCTGCTCGAGTCGGAGCTGTTCGGACACATCAAGGGCTCATTCACGGGCGCCGTGCGCGACAAGCAGGGGATGTTCACCGCCGCCGGCGGCGGGACCTTCTTTCTGGACGAGATCGCCGAGATGACTCCGTCCACGCAGGTGAAGTTGCTACGCGTGCTGCAGGAACGCGAAGCCCTCCCGGTCGGCGGCACTGCCCCGGTGCCGGTGGACGTTCGGATCATCGCGGCGACCAACCGCGATCTCGACGAGGAGATGCGGCGCGGCACTTTCCGCTCCGACCTCTACTATCGGCTCAACGTGATCTCGATGCAGCTGCCGCCGCTGCGATCGCGCCGCGAGGACATCCCGCTGCTGGCCGAGGGCTTTCTCAAGCGTTTGGCGGCGGCGCGCGCGCAGACGCCGAAGCGGCTCGATGAGAGCGCGCTCGAGGCTATCATGGCGTACGAGTGGCCGGGGAACGTGCGCGAGATGGAGAACGCGCTGGAGCATGCCGTGCTGCTGAGCGCCAACGACACGGTGACGGTCGAGCACCTGCCCGAGCGAGTGACCTCGCGCAAGGTGCAGCCGCTCATCACCGACCACGTGCCGCACAACCCGACGCTCGAAGCGATCGAGCGCGCCTACATCCACTGGGTACTGCAGGCCGAGGGCGGCAACAAGACGCGCGCCGCCGAGGTGCTGGGCATCGACCCGTCGACCCTCTACCGCAAGCTCGCACGGTACGATGTCGATACGGGAGGCCCTCTCTAGGGAGACGGCGTGCGGCTACTACTCTTCTTCGTCTTCGTCCTCTCGGGTGCTGCCGGACTCATGTACGAGTCCATTTGGGCGCGCTATCTGGGGTTGTTCGTAGGGCACGCCGCATACGCGCAGCTCCTGACGATCGGCATCTTCCTGGGTGGGGTGGCGCTCGGGGCGATCCTGGTGGGGCGGCGCTCGGAGAGCCTCAAGGATCCCCTGAAGTGGTACGCGGTGGTGGAGCTCGCCGCGGGAGTCATCGGCCTGTTCTTCCACGAGTTCTACGCGTTCACCACCGAGTTCGCCTACCAGTTCCTGTTCCCCGCGCTGGGCACGGGCCTTGGACTCACGCTCGCGAAGTGGATCGTTGCGGGCGCCCTCATTCTGCCCCAGTCGGTCTTGCTCGGCACGACGTTCCCGCTCATGGCGGCGGGCGTCCTGCGGCGCTATCGGGAGCAGCCCGGCCGCACGCTGGCAATGCTCTACTTCACGAACAGCCTGGGGGCGGCGGCGGGTGTGCTCGTCGCGGGCTTCTATCTGCTACGGATAGCGGGGCTCCCGGGCACGCTGCTCGCCGCGGCCATGCTCAACCTCGTCGCTGCCGCCGTGAGTTGGGGCGTGGCGGCGCGGAGCACAGCCCTGGAGCGTCCGGCGGAGACCCCGGAGGCGGGCGAGCGGGTAGCGGCCGACGCCGCCGCTGGATTGCGGATCCGGCAGCTC
>JAUVTI010000248.1 GCA_030601605.1 Gemmatimonadales bacterium | reverse complement strand
CGGGCTCGTGAAGGCCATGTCGTTCGGGCTCGCCATCGCGCTCATCGGCTGCTACCACGGCCTCACCACCCGCGGCGGAGCGGAGGGGGTGGGGCGGGAGACCACTACCGCGGTGGTGCGCGGGGTCGAGGCTATCCTCGTGCTCGACGCCTTCTGGGCGGTGGTCCTCCTCTAGGATGGAACGGCGCCCATGATCGTGTTCCGCGACGTCTACAAGGCCTTCGGCGAGAACGAGGTGCTGCGCGGCTTCTCGCTCGATGTCGAGGACGGCGAGACGATGGTCGTCATCGGCTACTCGGGGAGCGGCAAGAGCGTGGCCCTCAAGCACATCGTGGGCCTGCTGGATCCCGATCAGGGTTCTGTGGACGTGGACGGCCAGGTGGTGCACGAGCTGGACCGCGACGCGCTCAGGGCGCTGCGCTCCCAGATCGGGTTCGTGTTCCAGTTCTCGGCGTTGTTCGACTCGATGACGGTGTGGGACAACCTCACGCTGGGGCTCAAGCGCCAGAAGCTGTCGCAGCGCGAGATGTCGGAGCGCGTGCGGGAGTCGCTGGCCAGGGTGGAGCTCCTGGGAACGGAGGACAAGTACCCGGCCGAGCTCTCCGGCGGCATGCGCAAGCGGGTGGGACTCGCCCGGGCGATCGCGCTGCGGCCGAAGTACCTTCTGTATGACGAGCCGACGACCGGTCTCGACCCCGTGACGGCGGCGGTGATCAACCAGCTGATGATCAGAACCCGGGAGCGCCTCGGCGTGACGAGTATCGTCGTGACCCACGACATGACGAGTGCCTACGCGGTGGGGGATCGCATCGCGATGCTCTACCGCGGCCAGATCCGTCAGGTGGGGTCGGTCGAGCACATCCAGCGTACCCACGATCCGATAGTGCGGCAGTTCATCGAGGGACGGCCGGAAGCGGGAGCGGATGCCGAGGCGGCCGCCGCGGGAGGCCCGGCGTGAAGCGGCGCGACGAGATCGTCGTAGGGGCGACGATCGTGGCCGCACTCGCCGTGGTCGTGGCGGCGACGTTCTGGCTCTCCGAAACACGGCTGGGCGCGAAGCCGCAGGCGTACACGGCGAGGTTCCAGACCGTGGGCGCGCTCGGCGTGGGCGATCCGGTTGTGCTGCGCGGCGTCCGGGTGGGCCGGGTGCGGGCCATTCGGCTGGGCGAGCGCAACTGGGTCGAGGCGGAGCTCGAGGTGTACGAAGAGGTCATCCTGCCGGAGCGGCCGGCCATCATCGCGGCGTCGCGCTCGCTGTTCGGCGAGTGGCAGGCGGACATAGTGAGCCTGGACCAGCCGCCCGACGATCCCAACCTGCGGCGCGACCTCGAGGCGGCCATGGCCGAGGGCGACGACGCCTGGCCCGGCGCCACCCTGCCGGACATCGGCCAGCTCACCGCGCAGGCCAACCGGATCGCGGGGGACATCACGACCATCTCATCGCGCATTCAGTCGGTGTTCGACTCGCAGGCAGTCGCTGAGCTGCAGGGAGCGATCCGCGACTTTACCGGGATCGCCGACAACATCAACACCTTCACGCAGCAGCAGACCGAGCTGATAGGCGAGGTCGGCAACAACCTGCGGCAGGGCTCCGACCTGCTGACCGACGCCGCGCGCCGGCTGCAGGCCTCGCTCGCGCGGGTGGACGAGGCCACCGAGCAGGGTGAGCTCGAGATCATCCTGGACAACACGGCGGCCGCGTCCGAGGACGTGCGCGTGGCCCTGCAGGACATGCGCTCCGTGGTGGGCGTGGCGCGGGCCCACCAGGGGAGCATCGAGCGACTGATCCTGGGCGCGGATACGCTGATGACCCGGCTCCAGGAAGGGACCGGCACGCTGGGCCTGCTCATGGCGGACAGCGCCCTCTACCGGGAGGCGACCGCCACGATCGTGCAGCTGCGCGAGCTGTTGGCCGACATCCAGGCCAATCCGCGCAAGTACTTCAAGTTCTCGGTCTTCTAGTGCCGCAACGCGCAAAAGCCAAACGGGAGACCAGCGCCGGCGGTGTGGTCTTCCGCTGCACGCCCGAGGGACCGCGCTTCCTCCTCATCCTCGACTCCTACAAGAACTGGGGTTTTCCCAAGGGGCACATAGACGAGGGGGAGTCGCCCGACGTGACGGCGCGGCGTGAGATCCAGGAGGAGACTGGCCTCGGCGACCTGATCCTCCGGGCGCCGCTTGGAATAATCGATTGGTTC
>JAUVTI010000068.1 GCA_030601605.1 Gemmatimonadales bacterium | reverse complement strand
TACTCCTTGAACTTCCGCTCCATCTCCTCACGGCTCTCCAGCTTCCAGCTCTGCCTCGACGCCCAGGCGCCGATCTGGCTCCCGCGCAGCCGGCTCTGGAAATACGCCTCTGACTCTTCCTTGGAGACGCGCTCCACGAGTCCCTCCACGCGCACCTGTCGCTCCAGGATGGGCCAGTGGAACACCAGCGCCGCGTGTGGGTTGGCGTTGAGCTCCTCCGCCTTGCGGCTCTCGTAGTTGGTGTAGAACGCGAAACCCTTCTCGGTGACGCCCTTGAGCAGCATCTGCCTGGCGGAGGGCGAGCCGTCGCTGCCGCAGGTGGCCAGCGTCATGCTCTCGGGGAGGAAGATCCCGGCGCGCTTGGCGTCCGACAGCCACTTGTCGAACAACGCGAGCGGATCCTGGCCGGCGGCGTCATCCGAGAGCCCCGTTACGAAGCCCCGTCCGGCAGCGAACAACGCGCGGATTCTGCGGAAGAGGGACATCAGAACAGCTTGCCGGTCAGGCTGGGCTCCTTGTCCGTGCGCGTCCCGATCTTGATGTGGGTGGAGAGCCGGACAGTCCCCTCGGCGTGCAGCGTCTCGTGAACTCGCGCGATCGCCGCAAAGATGTCTGCCAGCTCGCCCTCCAGATTGGTGCCGTTGGAATGGAGCTGCGCGTTGAGCCCGGCGTCCTCCAGGATCCGGTGCGCGCGCTTCACTTCGGCGCGGACCGAGACGCCGGAGCCGATTGGTATGACCTGCACTTCAGCTATGGCTTTCACGGTGGCTCCCCGGGTGTTCGGCTAGCTCTCAGCCTCACGGTATCATACTTTAGCGGTGCCCTGGGGCCAATGGAGACCACCGATTGACTGATCTGCTGGAGCGGTTGCGGGCCGCCGTTGCGGACCGGTACGCCATCGAGGGCGAGTTGGGAGCCGGCGGGATGGCAACCGTGTATCTCGCCCGCGATCTCAAGCACGCTCGCCAGGTGGCGCTCAAAGTCCTCCGGCCGGAGCTGGCCGCGGCGCTGGGTGCGGACCGCTTCCTTCGAGAGATCCAGATCACGGCCGGACTCAATCACCCGCACATCCTGCCCCTATACGATTCCGGTGAGGCCGACGGATTCCTCTACTACGTGATGCCGTACGTGCGCGGCGAGTCCGTGCGCCAGCGTCTCAAGCGAGAGGGCCGCATCCCGGCGGCGGAGGCGCTCAAGATCACTCGCGAAGTAGCCGATGGATTGGACTACGCCCATCGCAACGACATAGTCCACCGGGACATAAAGCCGGAGAACATCCTTCTCGAGGGTGGCCACGCCGTAGTGGCGGATTTCGGCATCGCCCGGGCGATAACTACGGCGGGTGGAGACCAGCTCACAGGCACGGGGCTGGCGATCGGCACGCCCGTGTACATGAGCCCAGAGCAGTCCGCCGGCAGCGGCGAGATAGATGGGCGCAGTGATCTCTACAGCCTGGCCTGCGTGCTGTACGAGATGCTCACTGGAGAACCGCCGTTCACCGGCAAGACGGTGCAGGAGATCATCGTCAAGCGCCTTACCGAGGTGGCTCCGAAGCTCGAATGGAGAGAGGGGGAAACGCCTGACGAGCTGCCGGTGACTCTCGCCAAGGCGTTGGCGTCCGACCCCGGCGATCGCTTCAGCAGCGCCGGCGAGTTTGCGGGGCTGCTCGGATCTCCGGAGGCTGCGTCGACGCGGAGGCGAATGACGCGGCGGACGTGGGCGCTGATTGCTCTCGCCGCAGTCTTGATTGGCGGTGTCACAGGAGTGGGACTGTGGCGGCGCGGCGCCACGGAGAGGATTGCGGCAATCGCAGCAGAGCTCGCGCCAGTGGCTCAGGACGGCGACTTCAACGAAGTGTATGAGCGGCTGCGCGTGGCCGGAATAGGGCTGAGCGACAGCCGCGTCGCCGATCTGGCTGCGCGGGTTGCCGGTACACTATCCATCACGACCGAGCCTGCCGGAGCCAGCGTGCGGCTCACGCGTGTGGAACCCATCGAGGGCTTCTCGAGCAGAGAGCCGGTCGTGCTGGGCCGCGCTCCAGTGGCGGAGTATGCATTGGTGGCGGGGGAGTACCTGGTGTCCTTGAGTGCCGACGGGTCGAGTGAGCTCCGCTTCCTGGTGACCGTTGACGTCGGTCTCGATCGCACCGTCACGCGCCCGCTACTGCCGGAGGCCTCCGCCACTGCGGGGATGGTTGCCGTGCGCGCGGGGAACACATCCGGGCGAGACGCGGATTCGTCAGTGCCGCCGTTCCTCATTGGCCGCCACGAGGTGACCAACGCCGAGTACCTGCAGTTCGTGATCGGAGGGGGATACCGCAACCCGACGTTCTGGCCGGAGGCCCTGATGGTGGACGGCGAGATGCTCCCCTGGGCGGCCGCCGTGCAACGACTCGCGGACCGCACAGGGCTCTCGGGGCCACGCGGGTGGTCGGGAGGGACGTTCCCCAGTGGGCTGGATGACCACCCGGTGGTCGGCGTGTCGTGGTACGAGGCAGCGGCCTACGCACGGTGGGCAGGCGGGAGTCTCCCGACCCGGGACGAGTGGTGGCGTGCCGCCGTGGGGGACGATCCGGGAGTCTTCCCTTGGGGGAACGACGTCATGACCACCGATCGCCGGGCCAACTTCGGGCTCGTTGGCACCGAGCCGGTGGAGTCGTATCCGCTCGGCGTCAGCCCGTTCGGCGCGTACGATATGGCGGGCAACGTGCGCGAGTGGGTGTCGGACGTCGCCGAGGATGGGTACCGACGCTTGGTCGTTGGTGGATCGTGGCAGGATCCCACGTACATGTTCGAGAGCTCGCACCGGGAGCCGTTCGAGCCGGCGGTCGCCCGCGAGATCATCGGCTTCCGCATCGTGCGGCCGCTGGAACCGTAGCGCAGATCTCGAGTAGGAGCATCTCATGCGATCGATCGTCTTCCGTTTCGTCGTGATCCTCGCCGCCCTGGCGATCGGCGCCGTCCCGGCGTCTTCCCAGGAGCGCCCGACCGATCAATGGCTGATCGATCCGGTTGACGACCGCACGTTCGCAGCCTACCTCGACTTCTTCGCGTACAGCAGCGATCTACCGTTCGAGACCGAGGTGCTGGGTCTAACCAGGGGCGACGGCGTCGAGGTCGAGCACCTGAGCTTCCAGAGCACGCCGGGCGAGCGTGTCATGGCGCGCCTCTTCCGCCCCGACGCGGCGGACGGCACGGGGCAGGCGGTCCTGCTGCTGCACGGCGGCGTGCCCAGCGGCAAGGACAGCCCGAGGATGGTGGCGATCGGCCGGATGATGGCACGCGCGGGGTGGACCGTGCTGGCCATCGACATGCAGTACTACGCGGAGCGGAGCACCGGCTTCCTGCAGACCTTCACGGAAGCCGAGAAGCACGAGAAGCTGTACAACCAGCCGTCCACCTTTCTGGCGTGGGTGGCGCAGACGGTGAAGGATGCAGGACGCTCGTTCGACTTCCTGGTGGAGGAGCGCGGGGTAGACCCCGGGCGGATCGCCCTGGCGGGCTTCAGCCGGGGCGCCCAGCTCGCTGCGATAGTGGGGGGAGCGGATCCACGCTTCGCTGCGGTCGCCATGATCCACGGCGGACACTTCGACCGACTTGAGACCGGTCACCTGCCGGCGGCGTGTCCGGCCAACTACATCGGACGCATCAGCCCGCGACCGCTGCTCATGGTGAACGGCCGCAACGACGCCGATTACCTCATGGACACCTCGGTGCTGCCGCTGCAGCGACTGGCGCGTGATCCAAAGGAGTTTCGCTGGACCGAGTCGGGCCACGGGATCGTGACCGAGGAGGACCGGGCGTTCATTCTGGAATGGTTCAGGGAGAACGTGCCGTAGCCGATCAGCCCTTCTTCTTCTCCAGCTCCTCCGCATTGCGCAGGCAGCGCTCGAGCTTGGCGCTGAACTGGCCCAGCGGGCCGGTGGCTTCGCTGAGCAGCGGCGCCAGCCGCTGCTTGAGCTCACCCGGCTCGATCGGTGGGTCGGTGGCCATGGAGTCGCGCCAGAGATGCTCCGCGTCATCGTGGAACTTGACGACGGTTTCCATCTCATCCTCTTTGAAGCGCTTGTGCACGGCCTGCTCACGGACGTCGTGCACGATGCTTCCGAGCACCACCTCGATTGCTTCGCGCGGACCGAACCCGACCGTCGAAAGGCGCTTCAGAAACTCTGACCGGCGGCTCTCACCCATGTGTCCTCCTGGTTCCAGCGGGGCTCGTCGCTCTACTTGACCTGCGCCAACCGCTTCGGCCCGGCGGCCGCCACCTCGGGTGGACAGCCGTCGGCGAACAACTTGAAGTTTTCGATGTAGCGCGCGGCAAGCGCGTCGTACTTCTTCCAGTACTCGTCTTTGTCGCCCCACGAAGCTGCGGGGTCGAGGACCTCAGCCGGCACGTCCGGGCACTTCGTTGGCACCTCGAATCCGAACAACTGGTCCTTGCGGTACTTCACCTTGTCGAGCTTGCCGTCGAGCGCCGCGTCCAGCAGGGCGCGCGTGTGCCTGATGCTGATGCGCTTGCCCACGCCGAACCGCCCGCCAGTCCATCCCGTGTTCACGAGCCAGCAGTTGGCGCCGTGCTTCTCCATCTTGTGGCTCAGCAGATTGGCGTACGTAAAGGGGTGGTGCACCATGAACGGCGCGCCGAAGCAGGCGCTGAAGGTGATCTTTGGCTCGATGCCCAGGCCGATCTCCGTTCCCGCGATCTTCGACGTGTACCCGCTGATGAAGTGGTACTGCGCCTGCTCGGCGTTGAGCCGCGCTATCGGAGGCAGCACGCCGGAAGCATCGCATGTCAGGAAGATCACGTTCCTGGGGTGCGAGCGCACCATGCGCTCGGGGACGGTGTTGGGGATGAACTCCAGCGGATACGAGGCCCGGGTGTTCTCCGTGATCGTGTCGTCGTCCAAATCCACTTTTCTCGTGGTGGGATCGTAGACCACGTTCTCGAGGATGGTGCCGAACCGTCGTGTGGCGGCGTAGATCTCCGGCTCGTTCTCCGCTGAGAGGCGGATCACCTTGGCGTAGCACCCTCCCTCGAAGTTGAAGACCCCATCGTCGCTCCAGCCGTGCTCATCGTCTCCGATCAGCCTCCGCTTGGGATCGGCCGACAGGGTCGTCTTGCCCGTGCCGCTGAGGCCGAAGAACAGCGCGACGTCATCCTCCTTGCCCACGTTGGCGGAGCAGTGCATCGCGAGGACGCCCTCCCGCGGGAGCAGGAAGTTCAGCACGGTGAACATGCTCTTCTTGATCTCGCCCCCGTACCCGGAGTTGCAGATGATGGCCATCCGCTGGGCGAAGTTCAGGATGATGGCGGTGTCGGTCCGCGTGCCGTCCACCCGCGGATCCGTCTTGAAGGACGGGGCCGCGATGATGGTGAACTCCGGCACGTGCTTCTTGTAGGCGTCCTGGTTCTCCAGGCCGATGAACATGTTCCGGGCGAAGAGGCTGTGCCACGCCGTCTCGGTGATGATCCGAACGGGCATCCGGTAGGTCGGGTCCGCGCCCGCGTAGCAGTCCCGCACGAACAGCTCCTCGCCCTGGAGGAAGGCCTGCAGCCGCGCCAGGAGCGCGTTGAACTTCTCCGGCGCGAAGGGACGGTTGTACTCGCCCCACCAGACCTCGTCCTGGGTCGAACTCTCCCGGACCATGAACTTGTCGGCGGCGGCACGTGCGGTGTGGGGCTGCGTGTCCACGACGAAGGGTCCGCCGTGGGCCACGTGCCCCTCGCCGCGGAACACGGCCTCCTCGTAGAGCGCCGACGTCGGGAGGTTCCAGAACACGCGGTCCAGCTCGATGAGGCCGTGGTTCTTGAGCCCGTATTCGCTCTTGAGATCCTTGGCCTGCTTGAGTGCCGGCGTGTTGAATTTCAAGTACTTGGCCATGTCACATCCAATCCCGTACGAGCTTCCGGTCGCCGATGTAGAGCTCATTTGGCGAGTTGGGATCGAGCGCCCACTTCATTCGCTCGATTCCCTCGTTGATGTCCTTGATGGAACCGCAGGTGGACAGCCGCAGGTAGCCCTCCATCCCGAACTCCACGCCCGGAACGGTCACGACCCGCACCTTGTCCACCAGGAGCTCGGCGAGCTTGGTCGAATCCTTGTTGTAGTAACTGAAGTCGGCGAAGGTGTAGAAGGCGCCGTCCGGCTTGTAGGCCTTCACACCCTCGAACGAATCCAGATTCGCCATCATCACGTTGCGGTTGTTCTCGAGCGTCAGCCGCAGGCTCTCGACGCCTGTCTGCACGCCGGTGATGGCCGCGACCGCAGCGTGCTGCAGCACTGAGGACGGCCCCGAGGTCTGGTGACCCTGGATGTTGGTCATGACCTCGACCAGCTTCTTGTTGGACACCGCCCAGCCGATCCTGAAGCCGGTCATGGCATACTGCTTCGAGACGCCGTTGATCACGATCAGCTTCGAGCTCTCGGACGTGTCCTTGGCGTAGTCGTAGCAGTTGATCGGCTTGCGGCCGTCGAAGATCAGGCGGTGGTAGATGTCGTCCATGATCAGGTAGAGCCCGCGCTTCTCGCAGAGCTCCACTATCCCGGCGATGAACTCCTCCGAGTACATGGCGCCCGAGGGGTTGTTCGGGCTGTTGATGATCACGGCTCGGGTGTACGAAGTGACGTTCTGCTCGATCTCCTGCAGCCGTGGGTGGAACGAGCCGTCCTCCGGCCGCACGGGCACGGGCACCGCGCCGCAGAGCTTGACCATCTCGGGATAGCTCACCCAGTAGGGAACCGGGAAGATCACCTCGTCCTGCGGATTCAGGATGGCCTGCAGGGCCACCATGATCGCCTGCTTCGCACCGCCCGAGGCGATCACGTTCTCGGGTTCCACCTTGCGGTGGTAGAACTCCTCGGTGTAGCGGATGATCGCCTGCTTGAGTGCGGGGATCCCGTCGGCCGGCGTGTAGCGCACCTCGCCGGAGCTCAGGAGTCCCGCCGCGGCCACCAGGGCGTCTATGGGGGGCTTGGTCTTGGGCTCGCCCCCGCCCAGGTGGATCACCGGCTCGCCCTTGGCCCGCAGAATTGCGGCCGTCTCGTTGAGCTTGAGGGTGGCCGATTCGCCTATGGACCTTCCGATCAGACTGATGCTCATTGCCCGTCCCTTTTGACAGATGCCTGCTGGGCTACATGCCGGTTCCACAGCTCCCGTCCGCACCACCACGGCAAGCAAAGGGGAGGAGTACCGCAGCGCAGTGGGGATTGGAATCTACCGTGGGGGGATGGCGGCGCTCAAGCATGCATAGAGGCGGCCGGTCGGAGCTGCTACCAGCCGATCTCCCTGAGGAACTCCCGGATCAGGACGCCCGTCTGCTCCGGCTTCTCGATCGGAGCCATATGGCCCGTCGCCCCGAGCGTCACCAAACGGGCGTTCGGCATGCGCTCGGCCATCACCTCAGACTCCCGCGGCGGCGTGGTCTGATCCTCATCGCCCACGATGAGGAGCGCCGGTGCAGTGATGGTCGGGAGGCGGCCCACCACCGAGGGCCGCGCCATGACGGGCCGCAAGGTGCGCGCGATGACCTTCGGGTCGTACTCGGCCATCGGCCCCATCCACTGCTTCACCTGCTCGGGATGAGTGCGGCGGAAGGTAGCGCCGAACACTGCCTTGGACGCCTCGGCGAGCAGCCAGGGGCGCATGCCGAACACCCGGGCCATCAGCACCAGGAGGCGGTACCGGGTCCGCTGGTAGAGGGTCTCCGCGCTGGCCGAAGCGTCCACCAGCACCAGCCCCTTCACCCGGTGGGGGTGCCGCAGCGCCAGGTGCAGGGCGGCCATCCCACCCATGCTCTCGCCCACGACGACGGCCCGGTCGATGCGCAGGGCGTCCATCACTCGGGCGTAGTCGTCGGCCTGGTCCTCGATGGTCCAGTCGCCCTCCGGGAGGCCGCTCAGGCCGTGCCCTCGGGAGTCGAACGCGACCACCCTGTGATCCACCGCGATGAGCGGGGTCTGGCCGGCCCACGACCGCCAGTCGAACAGCAGGCCGTGACCGAAGACGACCGGTCGCCCCGTACCGTCCTCCATGGCGTGGAGCTGGAACCCGTCGACGTCGATCATGTGGCTGGCTGACATCACGCCTCCAGTGCGGGGCTTGTGGGGCGGCTGCCCTCCCACCATGCTGGAGTGGTGCACCCGGTTCTGCAAGCAGCCCGGAGCCTTCGCACCCCTTCGACGAGGTAGCTCGATGTCAGCACGGATCGCTCTGGCAGCCGTCATCTTCTCCGTAGTGTTCCCGGCCGGGGCCGCTGCACAGGATGTCCTCCCGGTCCCCTTGGGCCGCTACGACTTCGAGTCCACGACACTGGAGGGAGACCCCTTTGGGGGGACGATTCACATCGTCGAGACGGACAGCGGATGGGGCGGGCGGCTGCTCACCACGGTCCGGCCACCGGTTCCACTTCAGAGCGTGACTTTGGAGGGCTCCGAGCTGACGGTCTCGGCGCAGCTCACACCCTCGCTCAGGGTGACCTTCCACGGCACCATCGCCGGCTCCGAATACTCCGGCATGTGGGTGATCGGGGACCGCACCGAGCCGTTCCAGGCCCGCCGCACTGCGACCGATCCCGACAACAACCTCGAGCCAGCTCCCTGTGAGGTGGCGCGGGTACAGGGCCAGGCTCGCTGCGGCACGTTCCACGTATATGAGGACCGGGCCGGCGGCACCGGCCGCAAGATCCCGCTCAACATCGTGATCGTCCCGGCCAGCGGCGGGGCGCCGGAGCCGGACCCGCTGTTCACGTTCGCCGGCGGACCGGGTCAGGCCACAACCGACGGCGCGGGCAGCAACGCACAGCGGTTCGCGCGGATTCGCGAGAAGCGCGACATCGTGATGGTGGACCAGCGCGGCACCGGCGGCTCGAACGGCCTGCCGTGTGAGTTCACCACACCGAAGGAGCGCGCCCTCGTGCTGCTGGCGTGGGTGTTCCCGCCGGAGGCCGTCGCCGCGTGCCGCGAGCAACTCGAGTCGCGTGCCGACCTCAGGTTCTATACCACCACGATCGCGGCGCACGACATCGACGAGGTCCGGGCGTGGTTGGGTTACGAGCGCATCAATCTCTACGGCGGCTCCTACGGCACCCGGGCCGCGCTCGAGTACCTGAGGCTCTATCCGGACCGGGTGCGGACCGCCACGCTGCGCGGCGTGGTCGCTCCGAGCGGCAACCTCGCTCTCGACAATCCGCGTGATGCACAAGCCGCGCTGGAGCGCCTCTTCGCCGATTGCGCGGAGGATTCCGCCTGCGGTGCCGCGTACGACCGGCTCCAACGCAAGCTCAACACGGTCCTGCTGCGGCTGGCCGACGAACCGGGGAGCGTGCGGGTGTACGACGGCCAGACCGCGGACACGGTCGACATCGACGTCACCCGGGACGCGTTCGGGGGAGGCATGCGGCGTTTGCTGATGGACACCCGCTCACAGCGCTTCGTTCCGATGATCATCGAGCGCGCGTTCAACGGCGACCTGACTCCGTTCCGCCCCGCGGTAGGCGCCACCCTGAGCGTCGTGCGGAGCCTCAGCTTCGGGATGGCGCTGTCGGTGTTCTGCGCCGAGGACTACGGCGAGCTCACCAGCCGGGACATCGACTATGAGACTGCCGGCACCTTTCTGGGCCCGG
>JAUVTI010000116.1 GCA_030601605.1 Gemmatimonadales bacterium | reverse complement strand
CGTGCCCACCGCGAAGCCCGAGCGGGTGAGCCGGTCCGTGCCGGCATCGGCGATCGCTCGCGCGATGCCGAAGTCCAGCAGCACGGCGCCCTCTGACGACAGCACGATGTTCTCGGGCTTCACGTCGCGGTGCACGATGTTCTTGGCGTGGGCATACTCCAGCGCGTCCAGCAGGTCGTGGGCGATGCGCAGAGTGTCGGAGATGGATGCCTGCTTGACCTTGCCGAGGTGCTCCCGCAGGGTGGGCCCCGCCACGTAGGGCATCACGTAGTAGACGAGCCATGCGTTCTCGCCCGAGTCCACGAGCTTCCCGATCCGCGGATGGTCGATGTCCTTGAGGAAGGCGATCTCGCGCAGGAACCGGTCGGCGGTCACCGATACCGCCAGCTGCGGGTGCAGCACCTTGAGCGCCATCGGCCTGCCCTCGAGGTCGTATGCCAGGAAGACGCGGGCTGCTCCGCCGCGGGCCACCTCGCGCTCAACTTTGTAGCGGCCGGCGAGGGCTTCCTGGACGGACGGGAGGAGATCTCTGCGTCGAATCGGACGGCTCCCAGCTAGGGCAGGATGAATAGTCGCGTGCGGGGGCCCCCGTAGCAAGCCGACCCCGCAGCTGGCCCGGGCCTACCGTGCAAGTTGATACCCCACAACGAATTGACTCGCCGTACACGCCGCTTTACCGCTGCCTGTTCGGTCGCTCCTAGCTTGCACTCCAGAAAGCGACACGAACGACACTCGACACGTTCCCGCCACGGCGCGGAACCCAGCAGCGGAGGAAACCATGGCACGCAAGCACACCCTTCGGATGGCCGCAGCGATCTTCGGTCTCGCCCTCACGACCGCCTGTTCCAATCCGTACGAGCCCGCGAACATCGACGCCCGGGTGGTGGCGCAGGAGCAGCAGGACGACACGCGGGACGAAGTTCAGGATCTGCGCGACGCGGCCCGCAACCGGAAGCAGGAGCGCTAGGACAGAGCGGGCAGCAGTGCGAATGGGGCCGGGGATCTCAGATTCCCGGCCCCGTTTGCGTGCTTTTCCCACCGAGCGAGGTACGCAGCTCTTCGACCACTTCCTGTCTGGCAGGGTCTCCCTTGGCGGCCATTCTGGCCGCCGCGGCCAGGGCTCTCTGCGCGGTACGAAGCGAGCCGTCTTCGTGCGCAGTGCGTGCGATCTCAACCGCATCCCCGAACGCAGCATCGTCCGGTTCCACCTTGGCCCTGAGCTCCGCCAGGAGCACGCGCGACTCCAGGTCGCCGCGTGTCTCGAGCTCCTCGATCGCGCGCTTGCGCAGCCGCCGTCGCTGTCCGCTGGTGATGCACTCGCCGCGGATCACCTGCGGAATGAGGGCAGCCGAAAACGTGTACCGGGTTCCGTCGTACACCACGAGGCGCCGCTGCTCCAGAATGTCGAGCACCTCCTCCACGCGCTCCAACGGAGACTCCGCCAGTGTCGCTATCAAGGGGAGGTCCAACGCCACGCCCGTTATGCTGGCCGCCTTGAGCACTGCCTGGCTCTCCGCGTCCAGCTCGGCCACTCGCGCCACCACCGCCATGTTGGCCAGCTGCGGCATGGTGAACGGAAGCGCCCCTTCCATGGTGGCTGCCTTCGGCGGCCAGGAGACCAGATCTTCCTTGAGCGTCGTCGTCCGATCCAGACCCCTGAGGAGCGTGACGGCGTACAGAGGATTGCCGCCCGCCTCGAACGTCAGACGTCTGGCCAGGCGCTCCACCTGCTCCGGACCCTCGCACCACGCGGCCAGCGCCGCGACGAGGTCGCGCATGTCGTCGATTCCGAAGGGATCGAGCCGGACCGACGCGCCGCGCACTCCCCGGCCGACCTCCCCCATCAGGCGCAGCAGCTCCCGCGGCATGGTTGACGCAGATGGGTCCACGGCCAGTACGAGGATCACGGGGGCGGCTCCCAGGCTGCGCGCCGCGGCCTCCAGCGCCGCGACGGTGCTCCCATCCGCCAGGTGGGCTTCGTCCAGCAGCACGCCGACCGGCTGCTCCTCGGCCACCGCCCCGAGCAGCGACGCCAGCGCGGCCGACACGTCGCCGGCATCCTGTGCGGCCTCGGGCTCGAATCGCTCGGCGAGCTCCGGCACGAGCCCTGCCAGCACTCCCAGCGCGCGCGGATCCGCGCCCGCCGCACCGGGCATGGCAGCCAGGCCCGACCGGGCAAGCAGCCGCAGCGTGCTCCACTTGGCGTCGTGATCGCTCTCCAGCGGCCGCGCGCGCACCACGACAGCGCCGGCGAGTGCCAATCGCTCGGCGCACTCATTGATGAGCCGCGTTTTTCCCATCCCGGGATCGCCACTGATCACGAGACATCGGCCGCCGCTCTTGAGCGCCTCTTCGAGGAGCGCAAACGCCGTGGCGTGGGCGTCCGACCTGCCCACGAGCGGCGGATCGAGGTCTTCCATCTGGGCCGATGCGCGGCGCCACTTCCTCGTACGTACGCGCTCCGCGAGAGCCTGCAGCTCCTGGCCCGGGTCCTCTCCCATGTCTTCCCTGAGCCGCTCGCGGAACTGGTGATAGACGGCAAGGGCAGCCGTGGCATCGCCCGCCAGCGCCGCCGCCCGCATCAACAGGCTCGCCGCTATCTCCGACGAGGAGTCGAGCGCCAGCGCCCGCCGTCCCGCTTCACGAGCTCGGTGAAATCGGTTTTCTCCGAGCGCCGCCTCGCCCTGCTCGAGCAGGGACTCCACACCCGCCGCTCGGAACTTGCTGCGCTGGGCCGCAGCCCAATCCTCGAACGCGGGCGCGTCGCCCAGTCCGAAGCCCTCCAGGAAGTCTCCCTCGGGTAGCTCCGTGGACCGGAGTGCGTCCACCTCGAGCGCATCGCCACTCAGTCGCAGCGTCTCCCCCTCGGAGACCAGCCGCTCACTGCCGAGACCGGCGCGCAGCCGCCGCACAGCTTCGTTCAGCGAGTGCCGCGCCTTGTCCTGTGTCTTCTCCGGCCACAGCAGGCCGAGCAGGTGGTCGCGGGTCCGGGTGTGTTGCGGCGAGAGCGCGAGATAGATGAGGAGCGCCAGATGCTTGCGCCACAGCACATCCGGCGGCGGATCGCCGCCGGCCAACCGCGCCGTGGGCGGGCCAAAGCACTTGAGATCGAGAGACGGGAGGGCCTCGGGCATTGGTTAGCATACGACGCGCCCGGGCGGAGAGCCAGAGTACGGAGCTGGAGAGCGGTTCTAGTCTGGTGCGCTCGTTCCGGTGGACCGCGGCCGCCGAATCTGGCGGATCGTCGCCAGGTGCTCCCGGTAGCTGCGGGAGAACAGATGCCGCCCGTCGGAGCGCGCGACGAAGTAGAGGTAGTCGCTCGGCGCCGGGTACAGCGCAGCGATGATGCTGGCAGTGGACGGCTGGTTGATCGGGCCCGGGGGCAGACCGTCGATCAGGTACGTGTTGTACTCGGATTCAATCTCGAGGTCGTCGTAGAAGAGGCGGCGCCGCTCGCCCAGTGCGTAGATCACGGTGGGGTCGGCCTGCAACCGCATGCCGCGCTCCAGGCGGTTGTGGTAGACCGACGAGACGAACGGCGCCTCGGCCGGGAGCGGCATCTCACCCTCGATGATGGATGCGAGAGTGACCAGCTCGTGGCGCGTGAGCCCCAGGTCCTGGAGCCGTGCACTCCACTCCGGGCGCCAGCGCACGTCGAACGTGTCCACCATCTGCCGCACGATCTCGTGCGCGTCGGCGGCCGTACGGAGACGGTACAGCGTGGGGAACAGGTAGCCCTCGACCGTCTCCGGTGCCGCGCCGGCTCGCTCCCTCAGCTGCGGGTCGGAGGCGGCCGCGATCGTGCTCTCGGCCGGCACCCCCATCGCCCGCTCCAGATGGAGCGCCACCTCGGCCAGCGTAGCGCGCTCGCGGATCCGCACCGCCCTCACCTCCGGTGTGCCGCGGCGCAGCGTGACCAGCACCTCGCCCACCGGCATGCCGCGGCGCAGCGGGTACAGCCCCGGCTGGATGCCCAGGTGCTTGCGGCCCATCCGCGCGAAGCGCTCGAACTCGCCTGCGGACTTCACGACCTCGTGCGCCGCCAGAGTCTCGGCGACCGCCTCGATCGGCACACCCTCGGGAATGCGCACCCAGAGTGCGGGCCGCGAGTCGGGGACCTCACAGCCTGCCACCGCGGCAAACACGGCCAGAATGAGCCAGAAACGAACCTTGTGCATGCGCCAGCCTAGCACGGGGTACCGCCGTGGTCGGTGACCTGCCTAACAGGCACCGGGTGACGCGCCCTAACGATGCCGTAAATGGTTGTCAGTCAAGTGGTTGACTGGAGGGTCCGGCCACTTGTCCGGGGCATGCGCGGCTCGGCCGACCTTGGGCCCAGAAACCGACGCCAAGCGCGTCACCGAAGCAGGGGAGCCGCCGAGGCGGCGCATCACGAGGAGACAACGATGTCACGCAAGAAGATGCTCATGATGGTCCTGTTCGTAGCCGCCCTGGGTGCGACCGGTTGCAGCGACGTGGCCGGCCCGGCTCTCGTCGAGGACGAGCCGCCGCAACTGGTGGCTCCGGACACTCCCTCCGAGCAGGCCGAGCCCCTGCGGGAGAGGAACAAGAACCGCAAACAGCTGCCGTAGCATTCCGGGGGTACTACGACGGAGGCCCGCTCACCGGCGGGCCTCCGTCTTTCAGTCCAAGGGCAACGACACCCTCGCCCTCATCGGCTCCAGCCAGAACACCCACAGCAACCCGGCGCCGAGCGCGGCGGCAACGAAGGCCTGCGTGAAGAAGGTCTGATAGGTGGGGAACATGCCCAGCGCCGGCAGCGAGGGCAGCCAGTCCAGCGGCGTGATGGAGATGACTCCCGCTTCCTGCAGCTCCGCGACTCCCTTCCCCGCGAAGCTGAAGGCCATCACGTAGAGCAGCGCGCTCGTCCCGATGAAGAACGGCTTGAGAGGGAGCCGCACTCCGTAGCGCTCGATGGCCAGGTACACGACCGCGAGAATCACGGCGCCGACCACGATGCCGCCCACGATCCCTCCCCTCGCCGCGGCCGTGCCGTCCGACGTCGTGAACAGCGCGGCGTAGAACAGCACCGTCTCGAACCCTTCGCGGTACACCGCCAGGAAGGCCACTCCGGCCAGCGCCCAGCCGCTCTTCCTCGACAGCGCGCGCTTCATCTGCGTACCGACGAACTGCTGCCACTTGCGCAGCTCGACCTTGGAGATGAGCCAGTAGGAGACCCAGAACAGCACCGCCGCAGCCAGCAGCATCGTCGCACCCTCGAGCGCCTCCTGATGCGCGGCCGCACTCCGGAACAGCGTCGCAAACCCCACCGCGGTCAGTGCGCTCGCGCCGAGCGCGGCGAGGGCTCCCAGTCCGATATCGCGCTTGCGCTCCGTCGCTCCCGCCTGCACGAGGAACGCCACCAGCGCTCCGATGATCAGGATCGCCTCGAGCCCCTCGCGCACGAGTATCGTCAGCGACTGGCCGAACAGCAGCGCGGGCGATGCGGACGCGGTCAGAACCTCCACCGCATCGTCGAGCGCGCCCTCGACACTCACGCGTGCGGCCGCCAGCCCCGGCGCATCGGAATCGCGCTCGATTGCCAGGCGGAACGCGCCAAAGGCCCTCTCCACGCGCCTGGCGACGGCGGCGTCCCGCGCCCTCACGCCGCTCTCTACTCTCTCGAACACGAGGTACGCATCGAGCGCGCGGCGCCTCGCCGTTTCCCTCATCCCGGACAGCGCAGCCGTCTCCGCTTCGGCCAACACGAGCTTGGCGCGACTGACGGTGCGCAGCGCGGCCAGCTTGCGGTCGCCGCCCAGTTCCTCGGCCGCACCCGCGACGCGGGCGTAGGCCACCATTGCACCCAGCGCTAGGTCGCCGTGCGGGGCGCCCGTGCGCACCGAGAGCAGGGACGCGAGCGAGTCGTCGCTGAGGAGAGCCGTCTCGTGGAAGTCACTCACGAGGACCGAGCAGTCGGCGCAGCGCTCTTCCATGGCGCGCGCGCCGAGTGCCGCCAGCTCGGGCGAGGAGCGCAGCGTCGCCGCGTAGAGCGCCACGGCCCAACGCTCCTTTACAGTCAGCCGCTCTACGAACCCCGGCATCGCCGTGCCGGCTACGCCCACGTTCACTTTGCGGAAGAACTCCACCGGAGGGACGGAGCTGAGAGCATCACCGTCGGTGAGGTTCGCGGGTGGGGGATCCATGCCTGCTGCGAGCGCGCCGTCACTCGCTCCACGATCTCCGTGGCACTGCGCGCACTCCCGCTCGTACAGCGCC
>JAUVTI010000136.1 GCA_030601605.1 Gemmatimonadales bacterium | reverse complement strand
AAGACACAGGTGGACCTTCCCAGCCGCGAGGAGTCCGGGCTGCTGCAGGTGGAGCGCATACTGCCGGGCATCGATGGCGTGGCGTTCTGCTACCTGGAGGAAGACGACGTGGTGCGACACCGGTTGGTTCGGGAGATCATCCGCGCCTACAGGGAGGACGACAACGCATGAGCCGGCGATCTCGACTCTCGCTGAACCTGGAGCTCACGCCGAGCCGCCTCCCCGGTGCGGTGGCGTTTCACGCCGCGCGATGGGGTCTGCTGCTCGGGCTGGCCATCCTCACCTACCTGCTGTTTCCCGGCGCCGCGGGCTTCGGGGGCCAGGTGCCGGACGTGGGCGACGTCTCGCAGCAGGAGGTCATCGCCCCGTTCGCGTTCGAGGTCCCCAAGTCGGCGGCGGAGGTCGAACGGGAGGCGCTGCAGCTCGAGGCTACCGCGCGGCCCATCTACGAGTACCGGCGTGACGTCCTCGACAGCGTGCTCGGCGCGACGGATTCGATGTTCGCGGTCCTCGATGCCGTGACGGATCCCGACAGCTTCGTGGCCGTCGCCCAGGCGGCCGGCGTGGCGCTCACGACGGAAGAGGCGCAGTACCTCCAGGAAGGCGGGCGACTGGCACAGTACTACCGGGCGCTGCGCACCCTGTTCCGGCGGCAGCTCCCGCGCGGTGTAGCCGCAATGGGAACGCTGGAGGAGGAAGTCACGCCCGAGGTCGTGGTGCGGCGCGGCGACCGGGAGGCGGTGGCGCGGCGCGACACCCTGATGACGTGGGAGCGCTTCATGGATTCTCGCGAGGCGCTCCAGCCGGACGGGGACCCGACGCTCTCCAACCAGGTGTTCGTAAAGCTCATCCTCGGGTTGTCCCGACCGACGCTCGTTGCCAACACGGCGGAGTACGAACAGCGGCGGCGGGAACTGCGTGAGAGCGTCATTCTGGTGAAGGACCAGGTGCGTGCGAACGAGCGCATCATCCACGCCAACGAAGTGGTCACCCAGCAGTCGCGTGACCGGCTCGCCGCGCTCAGGGCGGGGCAGTTCCAGCTCGGCGCCGGCGGGAGGAGCCTGTTCGGCAGCATCGGGCAGATCCTCGCCAATGCGCTGGTTATCAGTGTGTTCTGGCTGCTGATCATGCTGTACCGCCCGGACACGTACAGAGCGATCCGGCACATGTTGGTGCTGACGCTGCTGTTTGCCGTTGTGATCGTGGGCGCGTCGGTGAGCCTCCGGTTCATCTCGGACGCCCCGGAGCTGATCCCGATTCCGTTCGCCGCCATGTTGATCACGGTGCTCTTCCGCGGACGGGTGGCGATGGTGGCAGCAATGGTGCTGGCGGTGCTCATCGCCTCGCAGACCGTTTACAACGAGGTGGATGCGCTGCTCTTCGCGCTCGTGGGCGGTGTCGCCGCGGCGGTGTCGGTTCGCTCCATCCGGCGGCGCAACCAGTTCCTGGCGGCGACGGCCGCCGTAGCGGGCGCGTATCTGCTGGCGGGGGTTGCGGTGGAGCTGCGGGCGGACGGGTCGTGGATCGATCTGGGATTCACCGGGCTGCGCGGCGGCCTCAACGCCCTCGCCTCGGCGGCGCTCGCCTCCACACTGCTTCCGGTCGCGGAGTCGATCACGGGCGTCACGACCAACCTGACGCTGCTCGAGCTGTCCGACCCGAACCGACCTCTCCTCAGGCGGCTGGCCACGGAAACGCCGGGTACGTACGCCCACAGCAGCGCCATGGCCAACCTGAGCGAGGCCGCGTGCAACGCGATCGGCGCAAACGGCCTTCTGGCGCGCGTGGGTTGCTACTACCACGATGTGGGGAAGCTCAAGAAGCCGCAGTACTTCGTCGAGAACCAGAGCCAGGGAGCGAACCCGCACGACAAGCTCAAGCCGGAAGTGTCTGCGGGCATAATCAGGAACCACGTGCGAGACGGCATCGCGCTGGCCGAAGGGGCCAAGCTGCCTCCGGTCGTAAAGTCGTTCATACCGGAGCATCACGGCTCGATGGAAATCACGTACTTCCTGGAGCGGGCCCGCAACCGAGGGCACGATACCGAGATCGATCCGGCGGACTATCGCTACCCGGGCCCGAAGCCGCGCTCGATCGAGACGGCCGTCGCGATGCTGGCCGATGGGGTCGAAGCAGCGGTGAGGGTGCTGGACGATCCGTCGCCCGAGAGGCTGAGCGACGCGATCGACTACATCATCCGCAAGCGGATCGACGCGGGTCAGCTCGACGAAGCACCCCTCACCCTCGAGCAGTTGGCGCAAACTCGCGATGAGTTCGTGCGAGTGCTCGGGGGCGCTCACCACAACCGCATCGACTACCCGGCGGCGAGTGGCGGCATCGGCGCGGACTGGGAAGCGTCGTCCACCCAGGCGTGATCTCCGGGTGGCGGACACCGGAGCAGCCGGCACCCCGGCGGCTGCGACGGTGCGCCAGTGGGCGAATGCCGTGCTGGACGGTGAGGGCGTCGCAGGGGCGGCGATCAGTATCACGTTCCTCTCGGGTCCCCGCATGCGCGGCCTCAACCGGAGAGCGCTGGGCCGCGACAGGGCGACCGACGTGATCGCGTTCCCGCTGGAGCACCTGGGAACCGTGGCGGGCGACGTCTACGTCTGTCCCAGCGTGGCGCGCCGGTCGGCTCTCGCCGCCGGCGTCCCCGAGCGTGAGGAGGTCCTCCGACTGGTGGTCCACGGCATTCTTCACGTGCTCGGCCACGAGCACCCGGAGGGGAAGGGCAGGAGTGGCTCGGCAATGTGGCGGAGGCAGGAGCGATACGTGCGCGAGATCTCGAGCGGGAGAGGTGGATGAGTGTGGCGGCGATGACCTACGCGGCGCTGCTCGTTGCGCTCATGGCCGCACTGTGGGCCGGACTCCTGGTGCTGGCGGAGGAGGCGCCGACCCTGGTGCGCGCTCTGGGCGACCCACCGACCGCCCCGGGGCAGGCCGTGCCCCTGTATCGAGCGATCGAGGTGGGCCGGCTGGCCCTGCTGATGGTGGCGGGCGTATCGGCATCCTACGCAGTGGAATGGTGGCTACGGCCGCCTCTGGAGGCGGCGCTGACTGTGGCGGTGACCGGTGCGCTGCTGTACGTGCTTGCAGACGCCCTGCCGCGCGGGGCTGGTGTGCTACTCCCGCAGCTCGCGGCCGCGGCGGCGCGCGTAGCGCGCCGCAGCCTGGCGCCGTTCAAACCACTGATCGGGCTCGTCGCGGCACTGGAGCGTGGGTTGGCGCTCCTGTTTCCCCCGCAGGTGCCGCGCGACGAGCCGCTGGCTTCGGACGAGCGTGACATGCTCGCCGGCGTGGTTTCACTGCGGGACGCGGACGTTGCCGAGGTCATGACGCCGAGGCTGGACGTGGTGGCGATAGACGCCGAGGCCGAGTGGGGCGAGATGGTGGATCTGCTCAGGCGCAGCGAGCACGCGCGCCTGCCGGTCTATGGGGATGATCTCGACGACATCGTAGGGGTGTTATACGCCAAGGACCTCACCCCGGCGGTGGCCGGCGTGGAGCCGCGACCGGAGCGCTGGCAGGATCTGGTTCGCCCCGCGGCGTTCGTGCCCGAATCCAAGTCGCTGGTCGCGCAGCTGAGGGACTTCCAGCGGGGTCCCACGCACATGGCGATCGTGGTCGACGAGTTCGGCGGCACGTCGGGCCTGCTCACGCTCGAGGATGTCCTCGAGGAAGTGGTGGGCGAGATTCACGGCGAGTACGACCGGGAGGAGGAGCCTCCCGTCACATCAGAGGGCGACGACCGCTTCTGGGTGGACGGCTCCGTCTCACTCGACACTCTCTCCGACGCGCTGCACGTCGACATCGACCATGAGGAGGTCACTACCGTCGGAGGGCTGATCTACTCCGAGCTCGGACGGGTTCCGCGCCCCGGTGAGGAGCTGCGCGTGGGCGAGTTCCGCGTGGTGGTGGAGCAGGTCGTGCGGCGCCGCATCAGGCGCGTCTACTTCGAGCGTCGGCCTGAAGATGCCGAGGCCGTCTCGGAGGAGGGCGCATGATCGGCTGGGTTCTGGTCGCGGCAGGCACGCTGCTGGCGAGCGCCGGCGTCCTGGCGGGCGTGAGCGCGGCCGCCGTACGGAGGGTGCACCTCTACCGCTGGGCGACGGGCGGACTGCCCGGTGCGGGCGCGGCGGCCGTACTTCTCGCTGCACCCGGACGAGTCCTCCGGGCGGCTCACGGGCTCACGACGGGCGGTGTGATCCTGAGTGGGCTCGGCGTTGCGGAGCTGGTGCACGGACTGCCGCCCATCCTGGGAGTCGGAGCGGTAGCTTTGATTGCACTGCCCATCCTGCTCACTGCGGTCTACGCGGTGCCTCGCGCCATGGGACGGCGCTGGCCGCAGCGCATAGTGCGCAGGACCGTCCCGTGGCTGCGCCGTCTCGCGGTGGTGTTCGCGCCGTTCTTCCCGCGCGCCCTGCAGCCGCGGGCCCGCGCGGCTCTGGACGCGAGGCTGCGCGGCGGCGAACGCGACGAGGACCTGGACCGCGATGAGCTGCCCGTACTGGCCGGGGTTCTGGCGTTCAGCGAGCGACCGATCAGGGAGGTGATGACGCCCCGCACGGAGATCGTGGCGGTGCGCGAAGGGGCCTCGCTCGATGAGGTGGGGCGCCTGTTCTCCGAGTCGGGCTATTCGCGCATACCGCTGTACCGGGACTCGCTCGACAATATCGTTGGGATGATTTACGCGTTCGACCTCCTCAAGGTGACGCCCGGAGCGGAGCTGCCGCTCAGGCCCGTGACGTCGGCACCCGGATCGAAGCCGTGTGCGGACCTCCTCTTCGAGATGCAGCGCGAGCGGCGCCAGTTCGCAGTCGCGCTGGACGAGTACGGGGGCACCGCGGGCATAGTTACCTTCGAGGACCTGCTGGAGGAACTGGTGGGAGAGATCTTCGAGGAGTACGATTGGCGCACGTACTCCAATGGGTCCACCACGGACCTGGTTGAGGCAAACGGGGCGACTCCCACTGAGGAGATCGCGGCCCGGTTCGAGGTGTCCCTGCCGGAGGATGCCGAGACGATAGGAGGGCTGCTGGCCCGGGCTGCCGGCCGCATTCCCCGGACCGGCGAGCGCTATGTGCTCGGTGGGCTGGAGTTCGACATTCTGGCGGCAACGCCGGTTCGATTGGAGCGGGTGCTGGTGCGGCGCGGGCCGGTGCCGAGCATCTCGTTGGAGCGGCCCGTGCGGAGCGAGACGGCATGACGCAGACGGGCGATCGCATCAAGGAGTACCTGACCGGAGAGTTCCCCAACCTCCAACCTCCCGAGGTGAAGAAACGGGCGCGGCGGCTGCGGCGCCACTTCCTCACCGGGCTGGTCGTCCTGGCACCCGTCGGCGTGACCGTGCTGGTCCTCATGTGGATGTTCCGCACCATCGACAGCATCCTGGGCGACCCGCTGCGGGCGGCAATCGGCTTCCGCATCCCGGGGTTGGGTTTCGTGCTCCTGCTGTTGACGGTGCTCCTCGTGGGGTGGGCGGTGCAACTCGCCGCGGGGCGCCAGCTGCTGCATTTGTGGAACGAGGCGCTGGCGCGCTTTCCGCTCACCGGCCGCCTCTATACGGCCATGAGCCAGATCATGCAAACCGTCGTCGGAGAGCAGCGCGCCTTGT